>JAITFY010000020.1 GCA_031281025.1 Treponema sp.
AAACGATTTTTTAAATTAACAAAGACAGGATTCGTATATTCGGCATACTCAAAATCAGGATCAAAAAATCTGATGCGCCTGATTTTTTTATCCCAATCAAAGACAGGCTCTATTGTTACTTCCAAATAATTACCAAATACAATGGCGGAACGGATTATATCTTCATCTCTGTCTATCAATGCAGAAATTAAACGATCCCTGCCAAGTTCTGTTAATTCTACAACCTGCTCTACAAACGAAGGCGCCATTCCCGGAGAAATAAAACCCAAGCGGATACCTTCGAACAAATTACGAATATTGGCGCCTATAAGAGAATACTCATCTATGAAACGCCTTCGTATATCTGTTTCTGTCAATGTTATCGGAGAGGCGGCAGGCGACACTTTGCCTGTCATTAATAGATTAGCTGCATTCATTTCTGTCAATGTCATAAAAACATTAAACAGGTCATTTCCATCTACAAATTCACCAGTATTAATGATCAATAGTTCCTGTGAAGCAACAGGAGGTTTTTGAATTTTTAAAAGCAAATCATAATGAGGACCTAATTTGGGTCCTGATAATAAAAAATTAAGGAAAAAAATTAAACCTGTAGCAAAAACCAAGCTGCCCAGAAGCATAAATAATGAGTATTTTACAGGAATATGTGCGCGCATTAATTAAATTTCGGCATTTTTACGCTTTTTCTAGAGATGTGGATAAGGTGACAGTCACTCCTTGTTATTTATATTTTAATTATTTATGATGATTTAAAGAGGAAAAACATGGCAAAAACATTCATGGACGACAATTTTTTACTGGAAAGTGAAACAGCACGTTATTTATTCGGGTTAATAAAGGAAGAACCTATTTATGACTACCATTGTCACCTTATACCTTCGCAAATTGCGGAAAACAAGAAAATGGCTGATCTTGGTGATGCATGGCTTTCGGGAGATCATTACAAATGGCGAATGATGCGTACAATGGGAATCGAAGAAAAATACATAACAGGTGATACTCCCAGTTACGAAAAATACATATCATGGGCGCGTACGGTAGAAAATCTGATTGGAAATCCGCTCTATCATTGGACTCATCTTGAGTTACAGCGTTATTTTGGTATTCACGAACCCCTTACGGAAAAATCCGCTCCCGCAATTTGGGAAAAAGCCAACGACCTTTTGCAAAAACCGGAATTGTCGGTTAAAGGAATTTTGAATAAATTTAAAATATACGCAGTGGGAACAACTGACGATCCTGTAGATTCTCTTGAACACCACAAAGCAATTTCCGATGGCACTGCCCCAATTGGGAAGATCGAAACAAAAGTGATTCCTTCATTCCGCCCGGACAAGGCGCTTAACATAAACCAGGCAGGTTTTGTGGACTATATCACAGCGCTTTCAAAGGCAAGCGGAATAACCATTAAGTCATCCGATGACGTTCTTGCCGCTCTGGAAAACCGCCTTGATTTTTTTATCGCGCATGGCTGCCGCGCTTCGGATCACGCCCTTGAAAGTACGCCCTTTGCCATTGCCCCCAACAGCGAGATTGACGCGACGTTCAATAACGCTATGTCAGGAAAACCAGTATCGGATGGTGATGCCGAATATTATAAGACAAAAATCCTTGCAGGGCTTGCAAAACTTTATGCAAGGCACGGTATTGTGATGCAGCTTCATTTGTCATCGATTCGTAACTTAAACCCAAGAATCTTTTCGCAGCTTGGCCCTGATACCGGCATCGATGCTGTTCACGATCTTCAGCAAAGTAAAAACCTTTCGGCTTTTCTGGGTTTGATAGAAAAAGAAACCACCTTACCAAAAACCATATTGTATTCTCTTAACCCAAAAGACTACTATCCAATGGGAACAATAATGGGCGCATTCCAGGGAGCAGGCTGTATGGGAAAAATACAACTGGGCTCTGCATGGTGGTTCTGTGATCACCGGGACGGCATGGAAGAGCAGATGCGTATTCTTGGCAATTTGGGAATGTTACCTGCCTTTATCGGAATGTTAACCGACAGCAGGAGTTTCCTTTCTTATTCCCGCCACGAATATTTCCGGCGCATTATGTGCAACTTAATTGGCGGCTGGGTAGAAAACGGAGAATACCCCTGCAACCTGCAAAAATTGGAAAGCATTGTACGTGATATATCATTTGGAAACGTAAAAAGGTATTTTAATTAAAACATGAACCTTGTATGTCTTGATTTGGAAGGCGTTCTTGTGCCGGAAATCTGGATTGCCTTTTCCCAGGCGGCGGGGATCCCGGAATTGAGCCGGACCACAAGAGATGAACCCGATTATGATAAACTAATGAACTTTCGCATCGATATACTTAAAAAATATAATTTAAAACTTCCAGATATTCAAAAAGTTATTTCCGCTATGGAGCCGCTGGCAGGCGCACTTGAATTTGCCAACGCTTTGCGTGAAAAAACCCAACTGGTTATACTATCTGATACGTTTGAACAATTTGCAAAACCGCTCATGGCAAAGTTGTCCTGGCCTGCCCTTTTTTGCAATTCTTTAATAATTGCAGATAACGGAACCATAACAGGTTACAAACTGCGTCAGCAGAACGGCAAAAAAGAAGCAGTCCGTGCATTCAAAGCGATGAATCTGCGTGTTTTTGCAGCCGGCGATTCTTACAACGACCTAACAATGATTAGAGAAGCCGATGCCGGCTGTTTATTCCGTGCGCCGCAGGCAATCAGGGAAGAGTGCGGCGATTTAAAGTGTGTAGACACCTTTGATGAGTTTTTGGCAGTCATTAAAGAATTTTTAACCACCAACCCCCCTACCGTTCGATAATCCGTTTGAGCGTCCTATCGTTGTGGCGCCAGTCTTTGCCGGTTTTTACACGTAAATCAAGATCGATTTTCCAGTCAAAGATTTTTTTTAATTCCTTTAATGCGCCAAGACGTATTGCCTTGATCACTTCTGCGCCTTTGCCAACAACCATACCTTTTTGGGATTCACGTTCAACCATAATAAACGCCCTTACCCAAAGGTTTGTTTCCTTAAACTCCATGTCGGCAATATCAACATACAATGAATGAGGTAATTCCTGACGCAGGCGGTTAATTGCCTGTTCACGGATAATTTCTGCAATACGAAAGCCTGTTTCCTGATCTGTGTAGTATTCTTCTCCGTAAAGAGGATGCCCTTCGCCGGCTATGGCGAATAACGCGGAGACAAGCTCGTCAATACCCTGCCCTGTCACGGCGGAAATTGCAAACAATGTTTGCCCGAAAGAAAAATGTAAAGACAAAAAATCTTTAATACGGTTAAAATCCACATTTGGAACATCCATTTTATTTACGGCTATTATTGTTTTAGCAGAAAAAGGCGTAAGCAAGCGGGTGATTTCCTCTTCTTCATGACCAGGTGCACGGCTGGCATCCATTACATAAAGAACAATATCACTTTCTGCCAGCGAGCGTTCAGACACTTCCATAAGCTTTTTATTCATTTTTTTTAAACTTGAGTGTCTGCCAGGCGTATCCACAAAGATAAGCTGCCCTTCATCGCGATTGACGATTCCACGTATCGCGTTACGGGTTGTTTGGGGCACTTTGCTTACAATTGCAACCTTTTCGCCGCACAACTTATTTAAAAGAGTAGATTTCCCTACAGAAGGCCGCCCAATTATCGTCACAAAAGCACATTTTTTCAAAATTTATTACCTGTTATCTAACAACCATAATTTTTCTAATCTCGTCAATATCAGGGCCAACAACACGTACAAAGTACATTCCGCGTGTAACAGGCCTTCCGCCATTATTGGAGCCGTCCCATGCGTCTGTATAAGTGCCTGCACCGCGGAATTCATTACGCCTTATGGATCTTACCAAAGTTCCGTCCAGCGTATACACTTGAACCGTTACTCTGCCGGGACGCACAAGATGATAACGTATATAGGTTTCTTCCCTGTTATTGGAATTAATTACATTATTAAGAATTGTCACGCCTCCGCGCTGCGGCCTTATGTCCTGAATATCAAAACTAAATGGACGTACAAGCCGGAACCAGTTTTCCGGAATTGGACTGCCAGGAGGAATATTAAGACGGGTTATAAACATATCAGACGGCGGATCTGGGTTTGTATTATTTACAAAACGGAAAACAAATTCAAGTTTTTGCCCTGAGCTAAATCTAGGATGATCATTTTCATTAATTTCAAAATTAACCAAAGGAAGACTGGAAGAAGGAGAAGCTGATACCTGCCCTGTAATGCCGTCTGATAACAAGGGAGCAAAACTATACAGATGGCGATTGACTGAATCACTTGTGATTGGCAGCCAAAGTCCGCCGCTACTCCTGCCTCTTTGCGGAGCTTCCTGTGGTATACGCAAAGTTTCGGGAACATTTGCAGACCAGAAAAGTTCCAACCCCATGTTTGGAAGAGCGGAGTTTACCTGCATTACGATATTGTTTGCTTCCAGATACGCAGTCCCGTCAAAAGTCCAGATAACGTCATCGGCATACCTTTGGGGCTGGTCCCACCATTCTCCAATATCCAAATAGCTTTCTGGATTGGGTTTTTCCTGATACCTTGCCCACACAGGCCATGCAAAAAAATCCTCTGCACTTGAACTGCTTGGAGGTATCGAAACAAGCGTATCGGTAATACGGCGAATTACATTGTATCCTTCTGGATCGCTTATAAATCTATTTGGCGTAACAGTACTTCTGACATTGCGATCAGGACTGGCAAGATCGGTCATCATTTGTGCAGTAAGCAATCTGTTTGGAGGCATAAAAACATCTTCAATGGGTATAGCGCCATAAACAGCAGCAGCATTCAGTTCATCTTCTTTGAAATCAGGCGAAAGCTCTCTTAAATGATTATTACCAAAAACTTTTGCATACTCTGTATAACCCCAATTAAGAGGATATTTTGGCGCTTGATAATAGATAAAGTATGTAGGATCCAGAGAAGAATCACTCCAATCCATTGCCCTTTGCCCCTGATCTATAATGTTATTTATTTGAAAATAACCGGATTGCAAAGATGAAGTTGTATCACCAGAAATATTTCTTAACTGCGCAAGCAAAGTTGTATCAAACTCAACGGAAGACTGCCACTGCAAGAGATAAGATAAATCGGCCGGAGGCAATGGAAGCGTAAAATTAGTTACAGTTCCATCTAAATGAAAATATTCCCAGATAAAATTACGCCCGTTTGATTTTTCTGCATCTACATTAAAAAGCGATATTCCAGTAATTTGATCTACGGCGCTTGTTTTTGTTGTAAACGATACCACCGGTTTGGACATTTGAACAAAGGTCTGAGGATGACCGGGAAGAGTAAGAGTATATGCAATTCGCGGAGGAATAGTATCAAACGGAATCATGTTAATATCGTCTTCGGGTTCGCCTATTAAAGACTGATCCGTAACAGCGTCTCTTAAAGATCTGTTTTCTATAATACTCCACAAAGGCGTATTTCCGCCGTCATAATAAGGTCTTTCTATCAGATATATGTAAAAGGAATCATCATCAAACGAACCTGTTTTGGTAAAATCATTTACCATCTGAAAACCCCTGTTAAAACCATCAAGGTTATTCGCATTCGCCCAATCCATACATCGATTGATTTCATATCCTTCTACAGCAATATCAAATTCATCAAAATTTCCGTTTAAAGAAATATTTGTCTGCACCCTTATTCTGTCAAGTCTTCCGTTCCCGCTAAAATCTTCTGTAAAACTATACAGGATTTTTCTTAGTTCCACCCAATCATAATTAAAAAAACCTTCAGGAGGATCATCATAATCCCTATAGTAAGGAATAACCTCTAATTGCATTCCTGCTCTTTCAACAGGAATACGTGTATTATACGCATGACTAAAATATATTTTGATACGCCTGAAATTTTCCAGCGGTCTTTGCCCTGGATGATTTATAATACTTAAATTCCAGAATTTGCTTTTTTCCCGCTTATCTGCGTTTTTAAGATCCATAAGAGGAAGGGAAACCGGCAAACCCCATAGTCCCGGCGTTCCAACTAGAGCTGTTCCTCCGGCAGGCGGCCTCATACTATGCGGTTCTTTTGGATCAAATATATACGGGAAAAAAGAAAAATCAACGGAAATATCATCATCGATACTTTGTTCTGTTAATCTTGTAAGAGTTATATAATTATCTGCACCATCTCCGCCCAGTATGGAAAGTCTATTGTATACTGTATGATGATGAGGGCTTCTGGAAAATTGAATAACAGCTCCATGTTCGGTACATTCAAATTCCCGCCACAAGGTATTGCCCGCAATTTCAAAAAACACAGGGTTGCCTGGAAGTACTGTTAAATAATTTGCACTCGGGTCTCTTCTAAATGATACCTTTCTGTCAGGATGCTGCCTGAAAACATAATTATTCATATTAGGATTAACAATAAATGGTGGCGGAGTATACTCTGCACTGGTAATTTCCCAGCGGGTATAATAAATTTTATCGGCGCCGGCAAGCAAATAATTTGAAAGGTCTCTTTCACCTTCCAATCCTGCGTACATTACAATGTCATGATTTCCAACAACCAATCCTGCCGGAAATGAAACAGATGCAATTACAACTTCGCCTCTGAAATAAATCGTCCTATTATGCAGTGTGTTATCAGCTGTATTAAGATTCGTGCTTAAAATAGTCTGCGAATTTACCCCAACATAAAGACTGCCCAACGGTTGGTCTGTATACAGTGATTGTGTTTCATTCCCATTCCCGCTCATTTCAAGAACAAGCTGCGGAAGAACGCTGCCATCAGGGTTTAAATTTACATTTTCTGCAATACTTGCATTACCACTGATATTGATGTATGCACGCCCTGTATTGTTAACAACGAATGCAGGTGTAGGTCCCGGCGATCCCGGTAAAACAAAATTATTTGTAATTATCCTTGAGCCTGTACCAAGTTTCAACATGCCATTAATGCCTAAAAAACGATTTCCTAAAGGGTCGCCCGAACCAATATGCCATGAACTAACGCTTGTATCAAGAATTGCCGCAACTGTATCATTGCCGCTTTCTTCCAGTTCAAGAGTATGGGTATCTGTTTGCCTAACAGCTATTCCACCCGCAACATTCAGTCTGCTGCCGCGCCTTACCAGTACATCACCATCTACTTCTGGATTGGCAGAAGGAGCAAACCTTAAATTTTGAGGTTCACTGCCGGCAAAAACAAGACGATTATTCCTTAAAACAACATCACCAAGAGTAACATCAGAATTAAACAAAATATCAGGATTTTCATCATTTGAACCAAATAATGTTCCAGCAGCGCTTGCAGTGTAACTTCCATTAAATTCGATCGCTATTGAATCAACAACAGGCCCCGCGGTAATTGTGCCGTTATTAGTTGTATTTCCGGCAACGAACAGCAAATTCTCTGC
The DNA here is from genome assembly GCA_031281025.1 of Treponema sp. Taxonomy (GTDB): domain Bacteria; phylum Spirochaetota; class Spirochaetia; order Treponematales; family Breznakiellaceae; genus WQXQ01. Next base: position 7,379 of record JAITFY010000020.1, read on the forward strand.
AATAATGCTGCCAGATGCTCCTACCGTAAAATCATGCAAATTACCAATATATATTGTTCCGCTGGCAGCAACAGCGCTCTGTATAATTACATTAGCGCTGGTTATTTCGATATCTTTGGCAGTAACAGCACCCTGGAAAGTTACATTGGCAGCGCTGGTTATTTCGATATCTTCGATAACAACTGCACCTGTTACAGTTACATTTCCTGTGCCTGCTGACATTGCAAGAACCACTGCTGCGCCTTCGTTACTAGTTAAAGAAATGTTTCCTGCATTTGGCCCGGTGGAAAATTCAATGTCGTTATTAAGAATTGTACTTCCGTTTAAAGTAATGTTACTGGTGATTGTACTGATGATTGCACCGTTTAATTCGATTGTTTCACCTGTAACAACAATATTACCGGTTGAATAAATTGCTCCTGATTCGATGTCGTTTGCGTTAATCGTAATATTTCCAAGCCGCTGGCCAGCTTCACCTATGGAGAGAACTCTTACATCACCGGCTGCGGCGTCCAGGATAAACTCTATTGGACTTCCGTCTGTAACAACCTCTTCAAGAGTAATATTCCCGTCATTGGAAGAAAACTCAATTCTAATCACAACAGCGAGCGTAATTGTACCATTAAAAGTTTGAGCGCCCCTTGAGGTGATATTTCCTGTTATCGTACTTTTTCCATTTACGGTTAATTGATCTAAAAAATCTCCACCTTCCAATTCTACACCGCCGCCTGAACCTACGGTTAATTCAAGGGAATTATTTTCGCCAAGAGGATTATCTCTGCCTGTTATCCAGCCCAAGGTTATACCTTGAGCTTCTATCGTACTGCCTGTTAACCCGCCCAGCGTTATTGTTTCGACGGCAAACGGCTTATCGGCAACAAGCTTTATATCCGCATCACGAAGCCAAACGCCAGCGTTTCCCGGATTAAGGTTAAGTTCACCTGACGAAAAGTACTCTCCCCATATTTCTATTAACCCGCCTGATCCGGTGGTAAGTATAACATCTCTGGTATTTGCCTGATGAGAGCTGTTTTCGGGAATATCAACAACAAAAATATTTTTGTTATCTCTGGATATAATCTG
>JAITFY010000116.1 GCA_031281025.1 Treponema sp.
AGGGCGGTGAGCAGTTACCGTTTGTTAAGTGCTGGTTTTGCTTTTACATATTAAAGTTTTTCAAATCGCGGATAATACCACCGATATTCTCCGCCTTTGTGATTTACATTACCCGCAGATGTGCTTGTACCTTGCACAAAATTACGGAATAAAAAACCAATTGAATAATAAGAACCTATATTTCTGCAAGTTGTGCTGAAATTAATTTTTCCGTTAATGAGTTTATAGTCGGTTCCTGTCAACCCTGCATTTGGCCGGGATAATCTCTGGTTGCTTCCACTTTCAAGAACTGTCATCAACCAGAACTCAATGTTATCAGGTCTTGTAAACAGTATTTTGTTTCCTGGAATTTCCAATCCTCTGTATGCGTCAAACAATACTTCAATAGTTCCAAGTGCTTCATCATCATCTTGCAGAAGTCCTTTCAGGTGATAACTTTCTCCATGAACTGCCTGCACAATAGCAACTGTTAAACTGCGGTTGCCGTCTGGATTTGATGGATTGTTGGAATAGTGCATTGTGTAGGTTCCCAGAAAATCTTCATAATTTATACCAGGGGGCAGTGCTGATTGTTTTTGAAAACTCATTCTGCCGTCATTCAAAGGTATCCCCGTAAAACGATCACCATGATAAAAAATTTGAGTGTTAATTCCTGTAGGTTGATGCTCATAAACTGTTACCGAACCTTCACCCATCACCTCAAAAGTCAGTGTTGCACTGTTATAAAAAACCGCAGTGCCTTCGTCAATCCCGATTCCGAGCAGGTTGTGTTCTTGCACTGCGTGGATTAACCTGCCCTGTCTATTGCGTTCTGAAAAGTGCTGATCTATTATGGCAAAATCAATAAGTCCAAAACCTTCGGCAATATTCGGAATACCTCCGCTATCATTGGCTATCATAACTTTACTCATTACGGCTGCTCCTGCACTGGAGCCGCCTATTACTCCGCCATTCCGGTAAAGCTCCTGTATACGCTCCAAAAAAACAGTACCAAGCAATATATCCATCAATCGAGACTGGCTTCCTCCTGGAATCCAAATTCCTGTTATTCCATCCAGCTTATTTAGATTTTCCGGCAAATCCGCTTCGCCTTTCTTAAACGCTACATAATCAGCATTTATTCCCCGTCCTATGAGACTTTCAACAGAACTTGGTCCCTGCTCTTCCGGATTGTCGGAAGCAAAAGGAACCACTAAAATTTTAGCATTGGAGCCTCCCGCAAGATTAGAAAATCGAGTCCTCTGATTCATATGATTAGTAGCGCCGCCATGAATAAAAAGATGTCCATTATTTCCATTAGAACCAGTTGCGGGTCTACCTCCGCGAGTTCCGTTTTTTTCTCCACATTTAGTGCAAGTATAAGTTTCTATTGCGGCTTCTGTTTCAGTTGGTGCTGTTGTTTCTATCCATTGCCAAATATGCTCACAATTTTCATTATTATTGAATAAATCACAAGTAGTAAATGTAAATACAAAGGTTATTACTGCAAATATTCCAATATATTGTTTCCAAATTTTCATTTATAATCTCCTGTCCTTTATTATACCATTTATTGTATTATATTTCAATATATTCTTCAACACCCTGCAAAACTTGCACTTAACGTTTAAGGTAACTGACGTTTGGGGCAGGTAATAGGGCAATGCGAAGCATTGACCCCTGCCCCAAATGTGGCGGAGACAAAACCGCACAAAGGGCGTTAGCCCGACTGCGGTTTTTCGTAGCCTAGCCGCCCGAAAAGGGCGGCGTACAGTTACCGTGTGTTAAGTGCCGTTATTTTGCTCCAGCATTTTTTAATACAATATCTGTTAGCGTATTTGTGGCAGATTCAATTTTATTTAAATCTAAACTGTTAATTATGCCTCTTTTCATTTTGATTATTACCAATGGAGCATTTTCATTAACACTTACACCTAAATACAGTGTTTTCCTATTTATTACCCAAATAATTATAAAAATAGCACCAATTATTATTCCCAAAAGTGTACCATAAGTAGTTGGAATTGCGAAACCTGCTATAATAAATATTATTCCAAGAACAAGAAACAATATTGAAGATTTTAACATTCCATAAGAAACACAAGAAACATTTAAAAGAGGTATATTATTTTTTATACCTTCCCCTTCCACTCTTAGTAATTGTTTATTAAAAATCAAGTATGTCGTTGGGGCTTTTCCTAATAATGATTTTATCCAATTTATAAAACCAGAAGCACGACCTTTAATTTTTAAAAATTCGTCTGCAGTTTCATTAAAGTTGAATTCTTCCAAAATTAAATTTGCATTATTACTTCTCCTTCCTCTGGCAGCCGCAGAAATAACAATAACCAGTAGAATTACCCCAATTACGATAAATGGTAAAAAACTCATTAAACCGCCACCATAGCCATAACCACCACCAAACATAGAACCACCCATAATATACTCCTTTAGTTTAATCTCATTTCGGAGAATTATTTTATAAACCATTTAATATGGTTTATTTTCCAATTTACCATATTTTTAATTTTTTTTCAACCATTATTTTCAAAATAATGGCACTTAACGTTCTAGGTAACTGACGGTTTGGGCAGGTTAAAGGACTCTGCGTAGCAAATGCCTCCTGCCCAAACTGTGGCGGAGCAAAACCGCACAAAGGGCAAAGCCCGACTGCGGTTTTCGGAGCCCGAACCGCCCGATTAGGGCGGTGAGCGTATACATTTTGTTAAACGAAGTAAAAACCTGCTACAAAGCCGCACGCATGGACGCGGGCGGGTCTATTCAAGACGTGAAAAATCAAGTTCGTCATATGAATCATCTTCATAATACATAAACCATTTCATGTGTATATATGATATGAATTCAAATGTA
>JAITFY010000174.1 GCA_031281025.1 Treponema sp.
GTCTTCCAGCGGAGAAATAAATACGTCTTTTTTCATGATAACCTCATAAATAATGATAGTACCTTTGTAAAAAGGTCCACCTATATATGGGGTGCAGATGCATGGTGCTTGACCGAAAATGAAAAAAAGTTATTTTTTTTCTAAAAATCATCTTTAAAGTGAATAATTGCTGATAAAAGTGCTGAAAATACTATTTAACTAGGAATTAGGATTTCTCATTCCTTCTCCTATCACCTACCAAAACAACTTCGGTCCCGCCCCTGCTGGAATTGTCGTTGGCAACTCAGTCGCAACACGCAGTTGGTAATTGTAACCAGGTATCCAGGGCTTTGCCGGCGCTGACGGTCTATGATCGCCTCCATTGATTGCTCCCCAATAAAAAGGAAGAGAGGATGATTCATTTCCTGAGTAATACACAATGGCTGGATAAGTTGCAGTATCCTGCCATTCAATATTTCTAATGCCTACTTTAGCGGTAAAAAAATTGTTTTCTACAATAAATTGCGCAGTCAAACCTGGTCCCATAAAACTGCCGCCATTCTGAGGATTTCCGATGTTATTGTAATAATTGTTATATATATGCATTTGGGTACCGCGGGTTCTGGGCATACGCTGGGTAGCATTGTGAAAATAATTATGGTGCAAAGTTATCTGCCGCTCTGTAGGAGAAAGATACGTGATAATACCTGTGGTATTGTCATTGGAACCTACCAGCATTACCTTATCGTGGTTGGTAAACTCAGTCCATGAAACAGTTATAAACCTTCCGTATTTAATATCAAAAGCGCCGTCATGGTTGACGTTGCGAACCAAATCACTACACGTTCCGTCTGTAAATTTACAATGATCTACCCAAAGCCCTGAGCCGCCAGGATTGTTCTCTACCTGCAAAGCTGTTGCGCTTGCCTTGGCTTCGCTGTAAGGCTCGCTAGTACCGGGAATATTACCAGACCTGCTGGTATCATGCGATGTTGAACCGTGAGCATCCCAAAATACAATGTTTCTTATAATGATATTTGAACTGCCGTTTCTGATAATCAATCCGCCAAACATAAGCCGTGCATTATCAATACCAATTATTGTTTTATTCCCTCTTAAATTAAAATTGATATCTCCATTTACGCGTGCAAAAGGAGACGTGGGATGAAATTGAGCAAAATAACTTTTGTCACCATCGGTTATTTTGCCATCAGAAAGATCGATATCGCCAGAAACAATGATGAATTTTGGGTCTGTGGAATCAATCGCATCCGTAAATGCTGAACGCTTGGCTAATGGAGTTGGATAAGTGGCATCATCTATCAGAGTTAGAGTTGCGGGGTTTGTGTAAGTAACACCTGCGCCATTATTAAAAAGATCCGCCCAGCCATTGGTAGTTGCTTTCATTCCCCTGAATGTTTCAAAAATTTCTGCAGGCGTATTCATTGTACCAATTGTTTTTACCGTTACAGTAATGCTGTCTGATTTATTGGAACCGTCCTTTGTTGTGGCAGTAATCGTTGTACTTCCTGCGGCAACGGCTGTTACCAATCCGCTGGTATTGACTGTTGCTATATTTGTATTGCTGCTTGACCATGTTACAGTTCTGTTAGTAGCTGTTCCCGGAAGAACATTTGCCGAAAGTTGCCTTGTATCCCCCTGCGCCAGGGAAAAATCATTTACATTAAGCGTAACACTGTTTGCCAATATCCTGTTGTTCTCGCTGCCTTCGGGGAAGATAATCACATCAAAAATCCGAATACCACCAACGGCATTGCCCAGCTGAACCGTAACAATATCGTTATTGGGATAATCGTAGCTGACAGTTGACGGCAGAAACCCGGAAGCTCCCTCGCCACTTTTTACCTCAGTGCCGTTAATAAAAATTATCGGATAATGTCCAGCAGCATCCGATACTTCACGAGATGTATAATTTAGAGTTATCTTAAAAGGTCCTTGAACATTTTCAATCCTTAGGGAGTACCTACCCAAATCGTGGCGAGTTGCTCCATTGGGCTGAATATAACCATTGGTAAAACCGCTGCCTGACGGAGCTACCTGATTGGGATCCCAGCGGGTAGTCCGTCCGCTTGCCAATATAGTCATGCCGTTTGGCAATACAGCATCAAAGTTCATTGTGGTGCCATTGGGGTAATCATGTGTATTAGCTGGATCATACACAAGCCAGCCAGGGATTTGCCCCTGAAAAGTCCAATGCAGAATATCAGGGTTTCCCCCTGGCTCTTGGCATGAGAAGAGCAGCAGAGCTGTAAACAATAAAAAAGGCATTATTTTTTTCATACTTGTCCCCCTAAACTATTATAACATATCTTTTTCATTTTATCTTTGCTTTTTTTAGAATATCATGTTATAATATTTTTAAATAACATAGGAGGCGAAATGAAATTTCTCAAAGTAACGTCCAAAATTGCACTAATACTAACGATTTTTGCCCTGTTTATCACATGCACAGGCGGACAGCCGGAATCTTCGTTGATACTATTTCCGCAAGGGCCTACAAGGCCGCCTTTAGGGCCTGGTCAAAGTCCCGATGATGTCTACGATCTGGGCGGCGGTGGTTTTACACCGCAATTATTCACAGGAAACGAAGGTACGTGGTATCAGATTTTTCCAATATCTTTTTACGACACTACAGGCGATGGCAAGGGCGATCTAAATGGTATTACACATCATCTTGGTTATTTATCCTGTGAACTTGGATGTCCCGCGCAACTCGAGAATGTAGATGATCGCACTTATTGTAACAACAGCCTGCATATTGATGGTATCTGGCTTACTCCTATCATGAAAGGTACAAGTTACCATAAATACGATACAGAAGATTATATGTCAATAGACCCTGATTTTGGCACACTTCAAGATATGCGCGATTTGCGGGATGAAGCCCGTAAACGTGGAATTAAGTTAATTGTAGACCTTGCAGTGAATCATTCTTCTGCTGTTCATCCTTGGTTCTTAAATGCTCTTGAAGAATGGATGAGCGGTGATTTGGGGCATTATGCACACTATTACGAAATACGAACCAGTTGGAACAGGTTCCCAAACAAAGTACACGAATTTGGAACAAATGACCGGTGGTGGAGACCGGACGAAATGCACTTGGTAATAGATGCACTAAACGAAAGACGTCAGCTTAAAGGGCAGCCGCCTATAACAGAGGTTAGAACCCCCGGCGGTCAATACATTTTTTATTATGGGATTTTTGGCCCCTGGATGCCCGATTTTAATTTTGATAATCCTGATGTCAAACAGGAATTTGTAGAAATTACACGATTCTGGCTGCACGAAGATGAAATGGATCTGGACGGATTTCGTCTTGATGCCACTTTACATATCTACAATGCGCCGGGAGACTGGCAGGGAGATCACGGGAGAAATATACCTTTTTGGGAATGGTTTGTTGACATGGCAAGAACTTTTAAGCCGAATGTATTTCTTGTAGGAGAAGCCTGGACTGATCCGCATACAGTTTTGTTATACCATACTCCAGGAAAATCTTCGTTTGCTTTTATTTTTTCATTGGGAGGTGAAAATCGAATAGTCAGAGCCGTAAATGAAGGGCTTG
>JAITFY010000002.1 GCA_031281025.1 Treponema sp.
GGTGGATTTTCAGAAAACATATCTCCGTTTCCTGTGAGAATCCAGTCTTTATTGACTTTGAATTTTGAACAGATTAATTGGATTATTCTTTCATTAGGGTCTCTTTGACCAATTTCGACTTGACCGTAAACTCCGTGAGTAAAATATATCTGTTTGGAGAATTCCCTAATCGACATTTTGAAATGTTTTCGGATTAGTTTCAGCCGGTCTTTTATCTCGGTCATATCTGTCTAATTATATGACATTCTGAGGTCTCTGTTCAATCGTAAATATTTTGACTTTTTGTGTAATCTTTGAAAAAAAGACTTGGCTGTCTTATTATATTACTGTATAAGTATAATAAAGAGACGTTGGATATTGTGGAAAAAATAATCGATAAGAATATAGACCAATTACGTCAGAATTACGAAAAAATGGACGAAACGGGGAAAGAAAGACTATTAAAAGTATCTGAGGAGATATTAGAAAGACACCGTGCAGTTGAGGAAATCGAAGATTTAACGACTAAGTTAATTTAATAAATATGATGATTTGAAACCAAAATATTTAGTTTCTTATTTTTTATTAAAGGAAATGAAGTCTCGTATGAGATTTTAAATATAAGTCAACGAAGGACTAAATCAACTTCGTATAGGAGAAAAGAAAATGAAAAGAATTATTAAGATGTTGAACATTGGACTAATTTTAATATTAGGAGTGTTTGCGATGAGTTGTGATAATGGAAATGGTGGAGTTGATTTATCTGGTGATATTTTTATTACTCCCAGAACAAATGCAAGAGTTGGAACGGAATTGACGGTCATTTATAGGGGAGATGAAGATGTAAATTTCCAATGGAGAATGGGAAACACGAATGTTGGAACGGGTGAAAAATTTACACCAGAACAACCTGGAAATTATACTGTAATTGTATCAGCTTCTGGATTTAAAAATAAGATAAGTGATATAGTTGAAATTGGAGAGATCGTTAATTATGCAAGATGGCCTATTGGATTTGTATTTGGTTATACAACCGTTCCTGAAGATATTGGAGAAGATGAAGATATTGAAGTTAAAGTAGGACAGTGGGGGGATTATGGTACCTTATTTGATTCTACTTATCCAGTCAGCATTTCATTCCGAAATGATGATATAAAAAATATAGCCACATTAAATGTAACCTATTATAAAAGTGGTAATAGTTATTCTTTTAAAGTAATTTCTGTTGAAAATAATAAAATTGATTTAAAATGTATAAGTTCATCAGATACTTCTGTTTGGCGTATAGATGACCCATTTACTATTTCTAATTTTGAATTTAAAATTGGAATTTATGAAGAATGGAGTACTTTAGATACTCTTTTTTTAATATTCAGTGGAGATTCTGGATTCGGTGATATTACTTTTTTTATGAGTGGTGGTAGTGGTATTATAATTCAAGATTGGAAGTTAACAGAATGTCCGTATGAGATTTTTAATTAATTATATCTTCAATTAGTTCTAATTCTATTCCCGCTCCATTTTGCATTTTATTCCGCTGGATTTGATTACTAAATGGAGCGGAGGCGTTATTAAGTGATACTAAAGAATTTGGACGAGCCAAAACTATTTTTCCCCTAGAAGCTGCAGGAGTGGCAGCTTGCCGCTTTAACTAACTTTTTACAAAAATGAAAAAACCAAATAGCGGTATGAGTGTCAAGCAGGTAACGCTTCATTTACATATAATCCTTAAAATCATCAAGCGGAGCATCAAAGTCATCCGCCATTTTGAATTGCCCTTTTGCACAGCCAAAAGTACGCTCTTTCAGCGACTCAACTTTATCCACAAGCGGTTTATTGCCGTTCAGTGCTTTGTGCTGCAAATATCCAGCAAAATCAATCATTTCGCCAAGATAATGGGACGGGAGTCTATCAATTATTTTCATCAATTCAACCTGTTGGTTCATTGTGAACCTCCGTATGTGATAAACATAGCATGAAACAAAGGAAAAGACAAGTAATATGCGCTGTCAAGAAGCTGCAGGAGTAGCAGCTTGCCGCTTTAACTAACTTTTACAGCAATGAAAAAACCAAATAATATGTTTCCTGACCATTTGAGGAGGTTTTCTTCTATACAGGGTACTTGTCATAATTCCCAATTTTTGCTAATATAAAACCATGAGTTTCTACTAGCAGAAACTCTAAGCAAAAAACTGAAGTTTTTTGTACCTCTTTTCCGGTAAACTACTGGACACAAGGCCATAAGGAGGAACTATGCGCCGGTATGAACTTACGGTTATCTTTCCAATGGAAGAAGACCAACACAAGGCAGGGCGGGAACAGTTGCTTTCCGATTTATCTGCAAACGGAGTCGAGATCGAAAAAACCGATGAACTTGGAGATCGGACTCTCGCCTATGAAGTTAAAAAAAGAAAACAGGGAAAATACGTTCTTCTGATTATTAAGTCAGACCCGGCTAAAATTACTGCTCTTGATCGTATTTTTAAGCTTAATGCAAATCTTCTTAAATTTCTCTTTGTAAGAATAGAAGAATAGGGGAGAAGTATGGCAGATCTAAATCATGTTGTTTTAATTGGGCGCCTGACAAGAGATGCGGAATTAAAGTACACTTCAGGCGGACAGGCAGTTTGCAAATTTTCCATTGCAGTAAACCGCCGGAAAAAAGTCGGGGATCAATGGGAAGACGAAGCGAATTTCTTTGATATAGTATTGTGGGGAAAACAAGGTGAATCCCTGCAAACTTATTTGGTAAAAGGGAAAATGGTAGGAGTCGAAGGTGAACTCCGTCAAGACCGTTGGCAGCAGGATGGGCAAAACCGTTCAAAAATAGAAGTAATTGCAAATTATATTCAGCTTCTGGGCGGCGGACAGTCTTCGGGTGAACGTCACAGTAACCAAAATTCATCGTCTCCTGCAGCAATAGATGCTTCTGGCGGCCAATCAAAAGATGATGGCTTTACCGATGATATTCCATTTTAACCAATTAAACCAAAAATTAGGAGTCTTTTATGTCTGATGATAAATACTTTGATAACGAAACTCATTCCCGCCATGATAGGGGAATGGATTTTATGGAAGATCGCGATGGTGATGATCGCGGGCGCGGCGGTAAAGGCGGAAAAGTTTTTTATAAAAAGAAAATATGCAAATTCTGCGCGCAAAAATTAAAAATAGACTATAAAGAAGCTGATACGCTCAGACGCTTTATAACAGAAAGAGGTAAAATTCTTCCCAGGAGAATTACCGGAACTTGTGCCAAACATCAACGTGCTTTAGCTCTTGCAATTAAGCAGGGACGAAGTATAGCGCTTCTTCCCTATGTTGCAGAATAATCCTGTTTGGCATTATTATCGCTTTGGCGCCCCATACTCCGGGGCAAACAGCTACTTTTTTGCGGCTGATGAATAATTAGGAGCTTGGTATGAAAGTTATTTTAAACAAGGATCTAACGCCGCTTGGCGAAGAGGGAGACGTAAAGGAAGTTGCAAAAGGTTATGCCCGTAATTACCTTTTTCCAAGGGGGCTTGCTCTTCCCTTTACTCCGCGCATGATAAAACTCATAGAAGGACGCAGGGCGCAAATCGAAGAACGTAAAGAGCAAAAACGTCTTGATGCAAGAGGGCTTAAAGAAAAACTTGATACTCTTGAGCTGACAATTACCATGCCTGCAGGAGCAAACGGCAGGCTTTATGGCGCTGTAACCAACCAAACCATAACAGATGAACTGGCAAAGGTTGGATTCCAGATTGAACGTAAGCGTATCGAAATTGCCGGGAATGGTTTTAAAGCTGTAGGGAAATATAAAGCAACAGTAAAACTTTATGAAAACCAGACAGCAGAAATTTCAATTTTGATTGCCGCACAGGAAATAAAAACCGAACCTGTAATATCCAAGTCCGCTCCACGCCGAGGCAGAAGAGTTGATCATCGAAGCGAAGTTAAAGAGAGTACCGAAACTTCCGCAGCTGCAGAGCCGGTTGCGCAAACAATCGAGCCTGATAATTCGGATGTCAGCCCATCCGTTGCTGCGGATTTGGCAGCAGAATAACTTAAGTTGAATAACTTATGCCGCAATCGTTCAGGGATAAAACACCTCCTCATGATGATGACCTGGAACAGGCGGCTTTAGGCAGTTTACTTGCAGATTATGAAGCGGTAAAAACCGCAATCCAGATGCATCTGCGTCCTTTTGACTTTTATTCACGCGCCAATATTGCAATATATGAGGCAATAATGGCCCTTGATTCAAAGAATGTGCGCCCGGATATCCAAACAGTTGTTCAGGAACTAAAACAGCTAGGTAAACTTGATGAAGCCGGAGGCGCTTCTTATGTATCAAGCCTGACAACGATTATTCCATCAAGTGCGAATATCGAATATTACGCGCAAATGGTAAAAAACTATTCGCTCAAACGTTCTCTTTTAAAAGCTGCTTCAAAGATAGGAGTAAGCGTATACGATGAATCAAAAGATTCAAGTGAACTTTTGGAAGAAGTCCAACAGGATATATTTGATCTTTCAGATGATAATCAGTTTTTTACTGCAAGAAGTATTCGTGATATTTTGGGAGAAACAATTGAAATTCTTGATTCTGCGATGAGGTTAAAGGGCGCTATTACTGGTATTTCGTCCGGTTTTGAAGAACTGGATCAATTTACATCCGGTTTTCAACGGGATGAATTTATAATTATTGGCGCAAGGCCTTCGGTTGGTAAAACCGCTCTTGCGCTTAATATGGCATCCCATATCGCGTTTCATCAGAAAGTTCCAACCGCCTTTTTTTCTTTGGAAATGTCGGATATCGCGCTTGTACAGCGGCTTATCAGCAGTGAAGGAATGATTAGAGCACAAAATCTAAGAAAAGGCGTTTTAAGCAGTGATGAATATGGTAAAGTTGTTAATGTTATGAGTATAATAGATGCAGCTCCATTTCATATTATTGATATGCCCAATATGAAACTTCTGGATCTTCGCGCTCAAGCCAGAAAGATGAAAGCGCAGCAAGATATAAAAATTATTTTTATAGATTATATGGGTCTTATTGGACACGAAAGTAATTCAATGGCACGTTATGAACAAATCTCCGAGATTTCAAGGTCTTTAAAGAGCCTTGCCCGCGAATTACATATTCCGATAGTAGCTTTATGTCAGTTGACTCGTGATGCGCAGAGTGAAACGCCTACACTGGCACATTTAAGGGATTCAGGTTCTATAGAACAGGATGCGGATTTGGTATTATTTCTTAACAGAGTGCAACAAAAAAAGAAAAAAGATGAAGAAGTACAAGGCCCAATTAACGCTATTCCTACAGACCTTATTATAGCCAAACAGAGAAACGGTCCTATAGGTGTAGTAAAACTGGAACTTATTACTAAATATGCTAAATTTACACCATTGTCAAAAGATGACAAATATGGTAATATATCTTGAAAGTATTTTTTTGGGGGATTTATGGCTTTTATAGACGAATATGATTTTCACATGTTAAAAAACGAAGCAGAAAATTTAGTGCTCCGTGAAATGGAATTCCAGTTAAAATCCGGTCATGAAAACATGTGCAGTTGCAACGAATGTATTGTAGATATTGCGGCAATTGCATTGAATTTAGTTAAACCAATGTACCGTTTTTCTTTGCTTGGAACCCTTTACATGCAGGCTATTTCAGAAAAAGCATATGCAGACAGTATCAAAGAAGCTGTAAAACAGGCAATCGCTAAGGTTAAGAAAAATCCGGCTCACGATTAAAAGTGTTTAAAGGTAACGAAGTTACAAGATCATTGCAGTCTAAAATGGTTTAACAATTTTCCATTTAAATCATGCCATGTTATATTCCCTTCGCTGTCAAGACAGATAAATAAATTGCCGCTTGTTAGTAATCGGGTGGGTAGTCCGCTTGTTCGTTCAAATTTGATAATTCCCGGTAGAATCATTGCTCCTTCACTGTCACAAATAATTGCCAGGCGGTTTGCGGCTTCGGCAATAGAAAGATAATTTGCTTCCCCTGGATATTCATATAATCTGCTCTGCTGACCAGTAAAAGAAAGATTCAAAAAAACTATGTTAAAATAATTGTTAAATTCCAATGCAACTCCAAAATGGCTGGTATTGCCACGGTAAACAATAAGGCCGGATTGTACAGGGAAAAAAACAGGAACTGTTTCGCCTGTCCTTACATCTAAGGTAAAAAAAGGACTGTTATTATTTATTACACTGCGGCTGATTAATAAAGTATTATCATTAATAAATACAGCATCAATTGCTCCAACAGAAGAAATTGTATGTTCCGCTCTTGTAGAAGGAAGCGCCAATTGTATTGATTCCAGATTGTAAACAGAAATATTTCCTCCTGTATCCAGCGTTAACAATCTGTTATTAAAAACAGAAATAGTTCTTAAGGGAGATTGACGGGTAAGAAAACTTAAGTCTTTAGGCTCATTATTTGTTAAATCAATCAACTGCGCAGGAATTCTTGCGTTTTGGGTTTGCCAAAGAATATAGTAATCGTTGCCTTGCAGGGAAAAAGAAGTTATCCGGTTATAATTAGTGTATTCTTTAAAGTTTAAATTTAAATTCCCGCCAATCATGTTATGTTGTAATGGAAGATACGAAAAATATCCGTCTTCTGTTAAAAGAGCAATTGTTTTTTCCCCTGCGGCAATTTCTGTTATACGTCTGGGAAAATTACTAAATGTAAATGGAGTAATTCTATTTTGTATATTACGGGAATTTGCGCCCTGTTGTTCTATAAGAAAAATACAACCTTGTGATGTTCCAAAAACAAGGCTTCTGTTATATGTTATTGATGTAATAGTACCCATTTCGTTTAAAGACAGGGGAAGCCTTTGGTGCGTAATTATATTCCCGTTACGATCTACAGAAAAATTGTAAAGAACTGCAGAGCTTGCGCTCATATCAAGACAGAAAAAACCATCATCAGATAAGCATAACAGGGCGTTTGGGCCTATGTTTCTATTGTTATAGATAACACTGCCGGATGTTGTATCCATGACAAATAATCCATCATGACTAACACCAGCGATTAAAATACCGTTTCCAAAGAGAACAGTATTTAAAAGAAAACCTGGAGATTGAAAGCTGGCTGTTACAGAATTGGATGTTATATCAAAATACAAAATATTGCCTGCATTAGACGAATGTCCAAAATAATTATCATGTTCATTTTGATAAATCATAATGTTTCTTTCTGCGCGCCCTGTTACTGCAAGAGAAGTATTACCTGCAGGAATTTCTGCATTTAGAAAAATTTCTCCTGTAGTAGAATTTAAAAGAGTCAGCGGAAAACCATTAAAACCAGATACAATTAAATAGCTGCCTGCTGCAGAATAGTTAACATAAGATACTGGTTTATTTGAATATACAGAAAAAAGTTTTTCTTTTTGTTCATAATTCCAGACAGATATCCTGTGATTATCCAAATTTACAGCTTCAATGATACAAATTTCATGTTTTCCGGGATGTTTTATCATTGATTGTATTCTGTATGTTGTTAATTGAAAACGATCAACGGCAGTTTTTTGGCTGAGACTCCATGTTACTAAAAAACCGTCACATCCTGCGCTTAATATAGTATCGCCGTTATGGACCAAAGCTGATATTTCTCCTCTGTGGCTTCCTGCAGCATTAAGAGAAAATAAAGGTTTAACATTTAAAAGAATAATGATAAATAATAAAGATTTTAAAATATTTTTATTCATTTTAATACATCCGGCCGGTATATATTTTGAACCGATAAATACTTGCGTACTCTAAGAGAAGCAAATAAAGCTTTTTGGGGATTTTTTTCGTAATCCTGGAGTGTTTTAGCGTACATATCCAACGGGATTTTTACTACAGCGACTTCGTCTTGTTTGATTCCCTCCAGATGAAATTCTAAACCATCATCTGTCTTGCGGTGATACCAGACATTTATATTGTTATCGTTGTTATCATTGTAGCTTTCCATTGCTTTGGCAATAAGGAATGTTTTAATCGCTTCTATTACAACGGGTTCAAGGTTGTCATTAAGTACTTTAATTCTGTCTATCATTTCGGGAAAACCAATAACAGTTTCAAAGGGCGGATTTTCCTTTTTTTTGATATAAAACATATTACGATCAAGCTCAGGAATTACTGCCAATTTATAATTTCTGGATTTCCATATAATAATAATTTTATATTCAGGTTTATGCTGCTTAAAACATGAAGGACAATCGAAACTTAAAAACTTGCCTTGTTGAATATCTTCCAAATGATTGGGGTTTTTATCGATATCAACTTCTTCTTCAAAACTAAAAGGAAAATTATTTCCACAAGGACAACTAATGTTTATTTTCATAACACTACCCTCAATATAAAATCATCAACGGAAAAAAAACAAGATATCTCCAAAAATGGCCAGTATCAAAAGCCCAAAAATTATTACCATGCCGAAGCCTTGAAAAATAGAAACAGCTTTTGGGGGAATGGGTTTTCTGCGTATCAATTCAACAAAGAAAAGAATAATCATGCCTCCATCAATTATTGGCAGGGGCAAAAGGTTCATCATACAAAGGACAATGGAAATAAGCGCAATAAATTCAAAAGTTGAACGCAAACCCGTTGCAAAACTACGGCTAAAACCCGAAGTAGCCATGTCTCCTATCATATATGTTATACGCACAGGTCCAGAAACTGCCTGAGTAAGATCGATACCCATAAAGAGCAAGCGTAAACTTCTTAAAGAAACCGCAAGCGTTTTTAAACTTTCTGTAAAACCTTTTGTTATTGCTGCCGGAACAGAAAGAACAGGAGTACGGTATTGAATGGGAAGTGAGTCAAAATTAGTTATGCCAATTCTTCCTGCGCCGCTTTTTCTGACAAGAGAAGGGGTTACATTCAGCGAATGAATTTCGCCATCCCGATCGATTGTCATAACAAGCGAAGACCTGGCGTTTAAAACTACGATTTCATGGATTTCATGAAAATAATTAACAGGGCGGCCATTTATTTGTATAATTCGATCACCGGTTTTTAAACCTGCTCTATCTGCCGGAAAACTTCGTTCGTTTTTTGTATTTGAAATTACTTCCGAATATAATGTTATCCTGTTTGTAAATGTATTAATTTCCCTGCCAGCGCCCCAAATAATAGAGAGTATTATTACTGCAAAAATTAAATTAAAAAACGGGCCGGCAAAAGCAATTAACATTCTTGCCAAAGGGCTTGCGGCAAGGTAAGTTCCTTTTTCTGGTTTTATGTTGTTTTGCATATTATTCCAGGCTACGTTATAGTCAGTTTCCCCCCTCATTTTACAATAACCGCCAATAGGGAACATACCAAGCCGGTATTCAACAGAGCCGATTTTCTTTTTTAAAATAGGGTTTCCCCACCCAATGGAAAAAGCATCAACACCAACTCCCACCAGACGGGCAGCAAGAAAATGCCCAAGTTCATGAACAAATACAACAATTCCAAGGCCAATAAGCCCAATCACAATATTGATAAGCATCATAATAATTCCTGTATATATTCTACCATAAACCTTCTTTTTTGACGATAGGGTAAATTATACATATTATTGACAAACATTTGGTGTTATTGTAGAATATAGCTAAATATGGGGTGTAGTACATGAAAGATATAAACAGTAAAAACTTTGATCTATTAACTCTCTTAAAATTGGGAGACTTGGACATTAGGAGTATATCCGAGGACTTTGATACATTATCAGTTAAAGAATACTTCAATTTGTTGTCGGATTTTTTTGAACTTGCGCCGGTTGCTATAAGTGCTCTGGATAAAATTGTAGGTTTAAATGCCGAAAAAGATTCTTTTAAAAGCCTAAAAGACATGAAAAATCTTTTAAGGAGCCTGGGTTATAATAAGTGCACTCCCGTCATTGAAGGTATCCTTAATGCAAGTGAAAAGGGCAACATGGACCTTGCTGCCGACTGGGCAAAAAAATTCTTTGGCGATTTTAAAAGGTTGTATACCCGGACATTAACAGCTGTTAAAAAAGAATACGCATATTCTTACACAAGCAATGTTGAAAATGTGAATTATCTTGAAACTTATGGAACACAAAATTTAAAAGTAGCTCTGGAACAGATAGACAATGGAGAAGCTACCCGCAAGCTGCGAATTCTGGCAGTTGACGATGCTCCAGTTATGCTAAAAACAATTTCTTCCACACTAGGTACCGAATATAAAGTGTATACACTTTCTAATTCAATGATGGTTGAATCGTTTTTACAACAGGTTACACCGGAACTGTTTTTGCTTGATTATAAAATGCCGGGTCTTAACGGTTTTGATCTTATCCCCATTATACGGAACTTTGAAGAACATAAAGATACCCCAATTATTTTCCTTACATCTGTGGGAACAAGCGACAATGTGTCTGCCGCCGCAATGCTTGGAGCGAGCGACTTTATAATAAAGCCGTTTCAGGGAAATATTTTACGGGAAAAAATTGCAAAACACATCGTAAGAAAAAAAACGTTTTAAACCAGCTTTTGCATCACTTCCAGGGCTTCGTTATAATCCGTTATCATTACTGCATCTCTTATTTTCTCAAGTTCTTCTTCCAGTGTTTCACCGGTATTAATGCTACCAAGTTCTTCCATACATTCATCAATAGCCAAAAAATTAGAATCTGCGAATGCAGTTCTTAGTTTTTCAAAAATGGATTTTAGCATCTCTGACGTTTCGGGTGTTATCTCCAGCCGGCCTTTGAACCGGGATTCTTCTGCAAAAGCTTCTTCAAGGTCTTTTTTTAAGTTTCCAAGATTCTCCAAAAATTGCGGCAGCCCGGAAGTACAGAATGATGAATCGCCATTATCGGCTGCAGTTTCAAGTTCGAATGCCCGCTTGGAAAGTTCCATTACGCCAATGTTGGCAAGAGAACCTTTCATACTATGAACCTCTATAGAAAAGTTTCGCAAATCATTAGATGCCAAAAATGTTTTAAGGTTTCTGTCGCATTTTTCAATTTCCTTTATTGTCAGTTTAAATGACTTTTCAAGTACATCCCGCTGGCCGGAAACCCTGTCAAGCCCAGTCTCTACCGAAAGTCCTTTTATTTGTTCAACCTTCTGCCAAAACCTTGCAACTGCGGGTTTTTTATTACCATTTCTGATAATTGATTCATTCGTTATTATGTTAACTTTTTCTTGAGGAAGCCAGAACAGGAGCAGTTGATTTAATAAAGATTTATTAATGGGTTTATTTAGTAAATCGTCCATACCGGCGGCGATATATTCTTCCCTTGCGCCTGCAATGGCATTGGCGGTAAGAGCAATTATAGGCAACTTAAAACCTGTTTCGCGAAGTATTTTTGTGGCTTCTATACCATCCATTTCCGGCATCATATGATCCATAAAAACAAGGTCGTAATTGTTTTCACGAATCATTTTTATTGCCTGCTTGCCGGAAGAAGCTGTTTCTGCGTTTATTTTGCACAAACCCAAAAGCCCGGAAGCAACATTTAAATTAATGGAATTATCATCAACAACCAGTATTTTTGCATTTGGTGCGTATAGGAAGTTTTCGCTGTTTGATGTTTTATGAACCAGAGATTCATCACCGAAAACTTTTGGGATTGTAATATGAAATGCAGAACCCTCACCAAGTATGCTTTTTACTGATATTTGAGCGCCCATTTGATCCAGTAATGATTTGGTTATGGAAAGTCCAAGACCTGTTCCTTCTTTGCCGCGGGTTATCTGTGTGTTAACCTGCATAAAGGCATTAAAGAGAATAGGTATTTCGTCTTCCGGTATACCTATACCAGTATCGTTGATCCTAAAGTGAATGTTTGTATCATCAGAGCTGATGTTGAAAGTCACTGAACCTTCGTCTGTAAATTTTATTGCATTACCCAGTATATTCAGAAGCACCTGTCTTAACCGCACATCATCTCCATATAAAAAACGGGGAAGATCATTTTCTGTGATAAACTTGAAAATTACATTTTTATCTTTTAATAAAAAATGTACCATCGATTTGATATTGTCAATTAAGATATAGAAATCGTAGTGTATCGGCTGAAGATAAAAATTTCCGGATTGTATTTTTGAGAAATCCAAAATATCATTGATAATATTTACAAGCGCCAAAGCGGATACATGGATATCTTTAACACAACGAAGCTGGCTAGAATCCATTTTTTCCAGAAGCAGCAAGTCCGACATTCCGATAATCGCATTCATGGGAGTGCGGATTTCGTGGCTCATGGTAGCTAAAAACTGGCTTTTTGCTTTGCTGCCTTCTTCGGCTATGGCATGGGCAACACGCAGTTCGCCGCTGATAAGCGAAAGCGCCCATAAATCGGCAAGCGAGGAAGCGAAATTTTGTTCTTCTATGGTCCAGTCACGTTTATCAGTATATTTCCCAAAACTGGTCTGCTCAATGCCGATTAACCCTGCCAATTTACCATCAATGTATATGGGGATGTCAAGCGAAGCAGAAATATCGGGGTGATCGTAACCATCACCTGCGAACTCAGGCCATAAAAGGGATTTTTTTACATCATGTGTTATAATCAGGCGTTCAGTTGTCAGAAGTTTATGAAATGTTTTTTTTCTTGATAAGTCAACATCATCCTGGATAATGAATTCTTTGGTAGAAGCATGATAACAAGAGATGCTTTTAAGAATATCTCCCTCTTCTGATATGCTCCATACTGCAACACGGCTGGTGTTTAAGGCGCTGCATCCTTCCAGTGCAATCATTTCGGCGGCGTCTTTTAATATCCCTGCAGAAATAATCGGCGACCTTGTTATTCTTGCCAATGTGCCGGTAAGTTTATTTGCGTAGTCATAACTGCTCATCATTTTACGTTTTTCATTATTTCTCATTAATATGATTGTTCCGCAAACAAATATAATAAAAATCATGGAAGCAACGCCTATTATCCACGGCCTCTGTGCTTCTACCAGCATTACACGGTAGTCGTATGTTTTGCGTACCCATTGTCCCGTTATTGCCCTGATGTTAATCAGAGCAAGCGCTTTGTCAACGATAGAGCGCAGAATAAAAGCGTCTTTATGAAAACCAAATGTAGATGCCAAAGTATTTTCGAATACAAAATTGATTTTATAACCCGGTTGTTCCTGAAAATTTGTAAGATGCAAAAGACTATTAGTGCTTGACATTACCATGTCAATATCACCGTTTGTTAAGGCTTTTAAAAGATTAAACTGATTGTCATACTCTATGGTATTTCTATGAGTGGGAAACCACCTGCGAAACATTTCTGCATGACCAGTTCCTGTATGCACTCCTACTCTTACAGATAAAATTTCATTAAAAGTAATATCGTTATGGTCTATTTTGGATATAAGCGCAGATTGATCTGTTAAAACTATGGTGTTCGCCCATAAAAAATGGCCTTCCCGGTCCTGAGTATGGAGTAATTCTGAGATAATTTGCGCATCTCCGTTTTCGAGTACTTTAATCAATGCATGCCAATCAGTATATTGATCGTTGACAAGTACAAATTCAAGCCCTGTAAGTTCTTCCACTTTTTTAAGAACGTCAAAGCAAATTCCCTGCCACTGTCTTTCGCGGGTGTTGAAAAAACTCATCGGGTAATTGTCGATTTCGGCTGCAAATGGTACAGTGGAATTGTTTTTTATATATTCAAACTCTTCTTCGGTAAGCCGCATTAACAACTTGTTCTGTATATATTCCTGGTAACCTTGATTGTAAAATTCGTTTAAAGAACGGGTTGCGTTGTTTTCCAGCGCTTTTTGGATAACAGAAATAAACGGCTCAAGATCGGGATTTTGCGTTGTAAAGGAAACAGGGCTGTAAACAAGCGGTAAGAAATTCATTATCGCAATATCATCAAAAATATCAAAAACTTCCTCATTTGAAGCTTCGGCAAGAAGAGCATCGACTTTTCCGGCTTTCATTAGTTCATACACTTCGGTGAATTCAGATACTAATATAAGTTCAAATGGTTCCATTGCATTATACAAAACATCGTTAACAGTTGTAGTTCCCGAAAGAATTGCGTATCGCGGTAAACGGGTTTCTCTGATTTCCTGCAGGGGAGTGCTGTTTACAAGCCGGATATATATTATAGAGCGCTGGGCTATGGCATCAGTCATAAAATATGAACGTAGGCGTGTTTCAGTTTTAGTAAGGTCTCCTGTAAAGTCAATATCGTGGGTTCTTAACCCATCAATTAAATAAGTCCATGAAAAAAGTTCAGGTAAGAATTGAATATCAAATAATTTTGTCAGCCAATCACAGAAAATGGCTGTAAATCCTCTTACATCGCCGTCCACACTGCGAAATGCCTCAGTGCCAGTCAGCATCCCGTAAATAAAGAACTCCCTGTTTTTCTTTATCGCTTCTATTGCGTCAATTTCTTCGCTGGTTACACCAGGGATGTCACGATACGAAGAAAAAACTGGTGTTTTAATGGGTGGTGGTTTACTCGCATTATTACAAGATGTAAATATAAAAAGTAACAATATTACAAATAAAAAATAACCTAATAGATGCTTTTTTTTCATTTAATTACCTCTTTTGTGAACATTTCCATCATTTTCGCAGCGCCTTCATAATCTACCATCATGATGGCATCCTTTAAATTTTCTATTTTCTCTTTTAATGCACTGTCAGGATTAAGAGAGTCCAGTTCTTCCATACTTTCATCAATAGCCAAAAAATCAGGCATGACAAATGCTGCTGTTAGTTTTTTAAAAATAGCTGACAAGAGGGCAGACATCTCGGATGTTATTTCAATTGGGCCCTGGTGTATGGGTTTCTGTGAAAAAGCTTCGACAAGATCGTTTTTTAAAAGTCTAAGCTCTTCCAAAAACGGCGGTGTATTTAATATACAAAAATTTAAATCCTCTTTGTCGGCGAAAGTTTCAAGTTCCAGCGCCTTTGCAGATAGTTCCATAACGCCTATGTTGGCCAGCGTACCTTTCATGCTGTGTACTTCTATAGAGAAATTATGTATATCATTGGAAGCCAAAAACATATTTAGGTTTTTATCGCACTTTTCAATTTCCATTATCGTTAGATGCAGTGATTTTTCGTAAACATCACGCTGGTCGGAAACCCTGTCCAATCCTGTTTCTGTGCAAAGCCCTTTAATCTGTTCAACTTTTTGCCAGAATTTCGTAGATGTTTCATCATGCATTACAATTTCGTTATAAGATGTTTCACCCAGTATTATATTCAGTTTTTCTGAGGGAAGCCAGTCTCTGAGCATTTTACTTAAAAGCGACTTTTTAATTGGCTTTGTCAACAAGTCGTTCATGCCGGCTGCCAAAAATTCTTCTTTTGCGCCTGTTATAACATTGGCGGTAAGTGCAATTATCGGTAATGTAAAACCTGCATTGCGAATTTCCTTTGTGGTTTCTACACCATCAATTTCCGGCATCATGTGATCCATAAAAATGAGGTCGTATTGTTTGTTTTTGATCATCTCAATTGCCTGCTTGCCGGAAGATGCTGTTTCTGCGTTTATTTCGTACAAACGTAAAAGCCCGGTTGCAACATTTAAATTGATCGTATTGTCATCCACAACAAGTATCTCTGCGTCCGGAGCACGAACTTTAATTTCGTTGCCGTCTGTCTGGAGAATCAGGTTTTCATTGCCTAAAACTTTTGGGATTGTCACATGGAAAATTGAACCTTGACCATACACACTTTCCACTAATATACTGCCATCCATCAATTCTAGTAATGTTTTGGTAATTGAAAGCCCAAGGCCTGTACCTTCCTGGCTGCGATTTTTTGACATGTCTACCTGCATAAAGGCATTAAAGAGTATGGGGATATCATTTTCCGGTATGCCAATGCCTGTATCGCTTATTGTAAAATCGATGTTTGAATTTGTAGCGCTGATGGAAAAATGTACAGAGCCTTTGGCGGTAAATTTAATTGCATTGCCGATTATATTAAGGAGTATCTGCCTGAGACGGACATCATCTCCATAAAGACAAGCGGGGAGTTCTCCTCTAATATCCATCGTAAAAGTCAGTTTTTTATTTTTAATCAGAAACCGTGCTGTTGAGTTTATATTAACAAGAAACATAATAAAATCATAATGTATTGGAACAATGTCCAATTTACCAGACTGTATTTTAGAAAAATCCAGGATGTCATTGATAATATTCAATAATGCCTGAGCGGATACATGAATATCACGGACATAGTCATGCTGCGCTGATTCAAGGTTTCCGTCCGAAAGCAACAAATCTGATATACCGATAATCGCATTCATGGGTGTACGGATTTCGTGGCTCATGTTCGCCAGGAATTTGCTTTTTGCCCTGTTGCTTTCTTCGGCAATTTCCGCCCTTCGCATCTCCTCTATCATTGCTTTTTGTTCACGTAAATCCCTGATATAGACTGCAATTATATTTTCATCCTTGTAATGAAGGCGGACAAGCGTAATTTCGCAGGGTAAAAGTTCACCATCAAATTTTTTGCCCAGCCATTCAAATCGCTGGTAATTCTGCTTAAAAGTTTTTTCAATAACCTCCATAATCAATTCCATTGAGCGCCGTCCGCAAGGCTGGAATATCGGCGAAAAATCTTCAATTTTTGTCTTATAGTATTCGCCGGTATACCCGAACATTTTTGAGGTTTCCTTGTTTGAATCGATGATTTCCAAGTTCTTGTTAACCAGGAAACAGGAAATAGGGATGGCATCAATCATAATGCGCATACGTTTTTCCGCTGCTTCTGTCTGTGAAAGAGCTGAGCTCAAGCGAAAGGTTGTATCCTGTAAGTTATTAACAGTTTCGTTGCGAAGTAAGGCGCTGGCAAGCAATACACTGCCAGAGCGCAGAATTGCTTCTTCTTCATTGGTAAATATCCTCTCTCTGGAGCAATCATCAAAACCTACTAACCCCCAGAATTTTTCTTTTATAAATACAGGCACTAGCAAAATGGATATAATGCCTTGAGGAGCTAAATGCTCCTGTTCTTGTTTAGGCAAATCAGACACTATACTGTTAATACAATATCCGCTAGAAAGTTCTTTTTCCCATCTGGAAATATTATCGCCATAAGATATGCCATGCGCAAAATCCTTATCCTGTTGTGGTTCTACGTTTTCCGACCATTCGAATAATTGCCTGCAATAAAGTTGATCTTCAAACATGAAATTTTTCCAGATATACATGCGGTCAACTTCAGCAGCCTCGGCTATTGCTTTCATGGCCAGGAATAAGGTTTGATTAAAGTTATCTGTTTCTGAGTTGAGCAAAAACGATGCTGCGCTATTTACCGAGTTTAACATTTTTTGATTGTGTTCAAGTTTATTCTGTTGCAGTTTGGTTTCGGTTATATCCATCAGAGCACCTGCGACACGAACAGCATTACCGTTTTCGTCGCGAATGGTTTCGCCGGATGCGCGGTAATATCCGTATTCGCCGTTTTTCTTTAATAACCGGTATTCTACGTCGTAAGGCGCCTTGGCGGTTGTATCAAGCAAATGTTTTGCAAAACTATCAAGGGTTTTGTTTTTATCCTCCGGATGAAGACGATCGCTCCAACTACTTAGTAAATTGGGAAAATCGTTCTCGTCTGTGAATTCAAGCATATTCCTGAATTCGTTTGACCAATTAAAAAAGTTATTCGGATTGACAGGATCATTTCCAATAACCTCCATATCCCATAGAGCTATTTTAGTACCTTTAACCACAAGGTTTAATTTAGCCAACTGGAGTTCGTTTTGTTCGTGTGATCGAATGAGTTCCTGCTCACGTTCATAGATCGCATTCATCATTTCATTTTGTTCACGCAAATCTCTTGTGTATCCGGCTATAAAATAATCATCTTTGTGACTGACCCGGACCATTGTAGCTGCCGCAGGCATCTGTGTGCCGTCAAGCATTCTATAAGTCCATTCAAAGGAACAGCGTCCTTCTTCTACTGTTTTTTTTAAGTAGTTTAAAACTTTATCGGCGGAACGCTGTCCATCAGGCTGATATTCCGGGTATAACGCATGATAATTATTCAAATAATCCTGTTTATCCTTAAAACCAAAAAGCCGCAAAGCTTCTTCGTTACAATCAACTTTTTTAAAATTACTGTCAAATAACTGGCAGCAAAGCGGAGTAGAGTCAAGCATCAGCTTTATACGTTTTTCTGTTTCTGTTATTTCAAACTTCATATCTGGTTTTGATTTGTTGTTTTCTTTCACAATTTCCTCCACATTAGTTGTAACTTCCTATTTTATTTTGCAATTTCTGGTATGCAATTTATCATTACTTCCAGAGCTTCTTTATAATCCATAATCATAACGGCGTCCTTAATTTTTTCGATTTCTTCCTGCAGTGTGCCGCCTGGATTAAGGGTGTCTAGTCTTGCAATTTCTTCATCTATGACTGTAAAATTAGAATCATTTAAAGCATCTTTTAGTATTTTTAAAATTGCCGCCAGTTCCGACAGTAATTCAGGCGTGACTTCGGGCGGAACCATGGGTTGGGTATTATCCGCAAAGGCCTTTATAAGGTTTTGTTTTAATTTGTCAAGTTCTTTTAGAAAGGCAGGCATTTGGGCAGCGCAAAAAACAGCATCCTTGTTATCGGCTGCAGTTTCCAATTTGTATGCCAGGCCGGACAGCGCCATTACACCTATGTTGGCAAGCGAACCTTTCATGCTGTGTACCTCTATGGAAAAGCTGCGCATATTTTCTGCTTCCAAAAAAACATTAAGGTTTTTAACGCATTTTTCAATTTCCTTAATCGTTAACTTTAATGACTTTTTATACACATCCCGCTGACCAGATACTCTTTCAAGCCCAATTTCTAAAGAAAGCCCTTCTATTTGTTCGACTCTCCGCCAAAATTCTTCAGTAACAGGATTCTCATCCCCATCGGCAAAAACTGCTTCATCCTCCAACAAGAAAACTTTTTCGCTAGGAAGCCATGTTTTAAGTATCTGGCTTAATAATGATTTGCTAATGGGTTTAGTCAGCATATCGTCCATACCGGCATTAACAAATTCTTCTTTTGCGCCTATTATTACATTTGCGGTAAGGGCAATAATGGGCAGTTTTACACCCATTTCACGAATGATTTTTGTAGCTTCTATGCCGTCCATTTCCGGCATCATGTGATCCATAAATACGAGATCATAGTGATTTTTACTAATCATCTCTATCGCTTGTGAACCGCTTAAAGCTGTCTGAGCTTCTATTTTATAGAGTTGTAAAAGCCCTGTGGCGACATTCAAATTGATTGAATTATCATCAACAACAAGTATCTTAACATCGGGAGCAATTATTGCGATTTCCTCGTTCCCCAACTGCTGAATTAAAGCTTCATCGCCTAATATTTTTGGAATTTTCACACTAAAGGTAGTGCCCTTACCGTACTCGCTGTCTACGCTTATACTGCCGTTCATCATCTCAACCAATGTTTTTGTAATCGACAAACCAAGTCCGGTTCCTTCCTGGCTGCGGTTTTTTTTCATGTCCACCTGTAAAAAGGCGTCAAAAAGTATTGGAATCTCGGATTTTGGTATACCTATACCGGTATCACTTATTACAAAAGTGATACTTGTATCATCTGCGCTGATAATCAGGCTTACAGTTCCTTTTTTTGTAAACTTGATTGCATTACCCAGAATATTTAGAATTACCTGCCTAAGGCGGACATCATCACCATACAGGCAGGCAGGGCACTCTCCCTCTGTTAACATATTAAAACTAATGTCTTTTTCCATGATTAAAAAATGTGTTACTGAATCTATATTGTCAAGAAATAAATTAAAATCATAATGAACAGGAACAAGTTCCAGTTTTTCTGTCTGAATTTTTGAGAGATCTAAAATATCGTTAATGATTTTAAGGAGCGCTATAGCTGAAACATGGATATCCTTGACACTGCGATGTTGATTTGAAGTCATGTTTTCCGAAAGCAGAAGTTCCGACATACCTACAATTGCATTCATTGGCGTGCGGATTTCGTGGCTCATGTTTGCTAAAAACTTTGACTGGGTAGCAGTTGCATGTTCAGCTTCCATAAGCGCCTTGTCTTCGGCAATTTTCATTTTTATATGAAAATATTTAATTAAAATGGATTTAACAAAAGAAGCTGTAAAAAGCATTGGAAAGCGTAACATAAATGTTTGTGTATAATAATCGCTTACTATACTGTTTAAAGGCGTCCAAAAAAGAACAATAAAAAATATTAGAAAAAAGCCGGAAACGATTATGCCAAAACCAAACCCAATAACCTGCATTATAAATGGCGTGAATAAAAGAGTCCACAGAATCGCAAAGCCGTCATTCCCGCCT
Organism: Treponema sp.; assembly: GCA_031281025.1. GTDB lineage: Bacteria > Spirochaetota > Spirochaetia > Treponematales > Breznakiellaceae > WQXQ01. The sequence goes on from JAITFY010000002.1 coordinate 20,237, forward strand.
GTCAGCGTAAAAAATATACAAATCGATGATAATATAAAACAAAGCGTTGGTGCGACTATCTTTCTTGTTCTAAAAATCCTGCTAAAAATAAAAACAATAAACAAAGTCAACATTAATACTGTTGTTGCAATCAGCATTTCATATTGTTGATGTCTGAAATTCATGTAGCTCATAAAAAAAGCAATGATCGAAGCCGTTAAAGAAACAAGACCAATAGCTTTTATTTTCTGCTGCAATTGATTTTCATCAAATTCATTATATTTAATAATTTCGATTATATTAATTATATATTTTTTAATATTCATATCATTAATCAATCTCCGGCAAACACTTTGCCATTATAACCATTGCCTCTTCATAATCCATAACTGTAACAGCATCTTTTATTTTTTCTACTTCCTCATAAAGCGAGCCGCTTAAATTTAGAGTGTCAAGGTCTATTATCGCTTCGTCTATGAGAATAAGATCAGTCTCTTTAAAAGCGTTTTTTAGCTTATCAAAAATGGCTGCTGTTTTTGCCTGTAGTTCTGGCGTCACTTCAGGTTGTTCCAGAGATGAGGTGTTATCCGCAAAGGCCTTTACAAGGCTTTGTTTTAACTTGTCAAGTTCTTTTAAAAAGACAGGCATTTGGGCGGCGCAAAAAGCAGCATCCTTGTTATCGGCTGCAGTTTCCATCTTGTATGCCAGTTCGGATAGCTCAATTACACCAATGTTGGACAGCGAACCTTTCATACTGTGTACTTCTATGGAAAAGTTATGCATATCACCGGCAGCCAGGAACTCTCTTAAATTATTATCGCATTTTATAATTTCCTTTATCGTTAACCGTAATAATTTTTCAAATAAATCCAACTGGCCGTAAACCCTTTCAAGACCTGTTTCCACAGAGAGTCCTTCTATCTGTTTAATTTGTTCCCATAACGCTGTTTTTATTTCTTTGCTTGCCGTATTAACGGCGGACATTTCTTTTGATGTTATGGTAAGTTTTTCTACAGGGAGCCAATCTTTGAGTATTTGATTCAGTTGTATTTTATTAATCGGCTTGGTCAGTAAATCGTTCATGCCTGCTTCGATATATTCATTCTTTACACCTATAATAGCGTTAGCGGTAAAAGCCACTATTGGCATGACTGCGCCCATTTCGCGGATTATTTTTACAGTTTCTACGCCATCCATTTCCGGCATCATGTGATCCATAAATACAAGATCGTATTGGTTTTTACTGATCATTTTGATTGCTTCTTTGCCGCTGGAGGCTGTTTCGGCATCTATGCCGCATAAACCCAAAAGCCCGGAAGCAACATTCAAATTAATTGTATTATCATCAACAACCAGAATTTTTGCATCCGGTGCGTATACGTTTTCTGTATCGCTTGTTATTTTGTGTATAAGTGTTTCATTACCCGGAATTTTTGGGATTGTTACACAGAATACCGAACCCTTACCATAGACGCTTTCTACAGTAATTTCTCCGTCCATTTGATCCAATAAAGACTTGGTTATAGAAAGCCCAAGACCGGTTCCTCCTGTGCCTCGTATATTTTGTTTGTTGGCCTGCGTAAAGGCATCAAAAAGTGTGGGTAATTCTTCTTCCTGTATACCTATGCCGGTATCGCTAACCTTAAAATGAATGTGTTTATCGTCTGCACTGATAGTTAATTGCACAAAACCTTCGTTGGTGAATTTGATTGCATTACCAAGAATATTCAGAAGCACCTGCCTAAGCCGGACATCATCCCCATAAAGACAAGAGGGGAAATTTTCCTCTGTAATAAGCTTAAAGTTTATATCTTTATTCTTGAGTAAAAATTGTATCATTGAATTGATATTGCCAATAAAAACCTTAAAATCGTAGTGTACAGGCAAAAGGCTAAAGTTACCGGACTGCACTTTGGAAAAATCCAGGATGTCATTGATAATATTTACAAGCGCCATGGCGGAAGTATAAATATCCTTGACACAACGAAGCTGGCTTGAATCCATTTTTTCCGAAAGCAAAAGTTCCGACATACCGATAATTGCATTCATTGGCGTACGAATTTCGTGGCTCATGGCGGCAAGAAAAGTGGACTTTGCAAGGCTTGCTGTCTCGGCGGCATCTCGCGCTGCGCTGCGCTCGGCGCTGGAGAATGCAAGCGCCATTAAATCGGCAAGTGAAGAAGAGAAGTTCCGTTCTTCCATTTTCCAGCCGCGCATATCCGGGAATTCTTTGCAGCGCTCCTGTTCAATGCAAACCGTTCCTGCCAACTTGCCGTCGATGCGTATGGGAATATCAATTATAGCGCAAAGGTTAGAATTATAATTGCCTGCAAAATTTGAAAATACATCGGAAGTTCTGACATTATTGGCGATAACCAGGCGTTCGGTTTCCAAAAGTTTTGCATATTTTTCGGCTTTTTTTAAATCAAAATCATTTTGATTTAAAAATTCTTTTGTAGAGGTAAGATAAGAGGAGATGTTTTTTAGGGTATCTCCTTCTTCATTTATGCTCCATACCCCAACTCGGCTTGCATTCAAAGCGGTGCCCCCTTCCTGAACAATCATATCGGCGGCATCTTTTAAAACTCCGGCGGAAATAACAGGGGATTTTGTTATTTTTCCCAATGCGGCGCTTAGCTTATCTGCATATTTATACCTGGACATCATTCTGTGTTTTTGAATGTTTCTCATGAAAATGATTGTTAGGAAGACAAAAGTGAAAAAAATCATAGAGGCTACGCCAATTATCCATGGTCTTTGCGCTTGTGCCAGCATTAAACGGTAATCATAGGTTTTGCGCAGCCATCGCTCTGATACGGTTTCGATATCTGTCATTCTTAGCGCTTTATCTACGATAGAACGCAGAACAGTTTGATCTCTGTTAAAACCAAATGTGGATTCAAAAATGTTATTAAATACGATATTGACTTTATAATCGGGAAGTTCCTCGTAATGCGTAAGCTGTAGGAGAATATTTGTTTTGTTCATTACCATGTCAACATCACCGCGCGTTAAAGCTCTAAGAGCAGCGTCTGTCGTGTCGAATTCTACGGTGTTTCTGTGATCCGGAAACCACATGTGGAATAAATCGGTATGAATGAGGCCTTTGGTTAATCCTACTCGCACGGATAAAACATCATGAATGCTGATGTCAGGGAAATCCATTCTGGATAAAAGCGCAGACCGGTCTGTCAAAAAAAAAGTATCTGTCCAGGAAAAGCGCAGTTCCCGTTCCGGCGAACGGAGTAATTCGGTAATTAAATAGGCCTGTTCATTCTCAAGCATCCTGAGTAATTCAGGCAATTCTTTATCGGGAGCATTAATAATTTTAAATTCAAGCCCAGTCAGAAATTCTACTTCTTTTAATATGTCCAGGGATATTCCTTGCCATTCTTTTTCACGGGTATTAAAAAAACTTACAGGGTAATTATCGAATCCAGCTACAAGCGGTATTATGGGATTACCATAAATGTAATCATTTTCTTCATTTGTTAGCTGCATAAACAGTTTGTGGTTCATATATTCCCGGTAACCCTGATTGTATAGTTCGCCTAAGTACTGGCCTGCATTGTTTTCCAGCGCTTTTTGCATAACAGAGATAACCGGCATTAGCTCCGGTCTTGTTGTCATAAGTGAAGTAGGAAGATACAATAGCGGTAAAACATCCGATACTACAACACCGCCAAAAACATCAAAAAGAGCTTCTGCAGGGCCCTCTGCGATAACGGAGTCAATTACTCCCGATTCCAAAAGCGCAAAGCCGTCTGTATATTCTTCTAAAATGACAAGTTCAAATTCTTCGGGAAGATAAGTTGGAATCCTGTCCAGAAGAATTCCTCCTCGTAAAAGCCCGTATCGCGGAAGGCGCGTTTTCATAATTTCTGAAAGAGGAACGCTGTCAGGAAGCCGCATATGTTTTACCGTACGCCGTGCAATTGCATCGGTCATAAAATATATTTTACGGCGTTCTTCGGTTGGCGCCATAGTGCCGGTAAAATCGACGGCTCCATTCTCAAAACCTTCAAGCAGTTCATTCCAGGTGACAAGCGTGGGAACAAACGGAATTCCGAATAATTCGGTAAGCCACTGGCAAATGAGAGCCGTGAATCCTCTAATTTCGCCATATTTATTTAAAAATGCCTCGGTGTATGGCATCATTGCATAAACAAAAAAATCAGTTTTTTCCTTAAGAGCTTCTATCTGGGTTATTTCTTCGCTGGTTACACCGGGAATATCAAGGTACGAAGAAAAAACCGGCCCCTCAAAAGGTTGCGATCTGTTTGAATCTATACAATTAGAAAAAACAAGCAAAAGCAGCATTAATGAAATAAGCTTCATTTAATAATCTCCATACATTTTTGAATTATGTCCACCGCTACTTCGTAATCCATTACAAGAACAGCATCTTTTATTTTTTCTATTTCCTCTTGAAGCGCGCTGCCTGGTTTTAGGGCGCTCAAGTTTGCCATCCCTGTATCTATGGCCAAGAAATCATTGTTGTCAAAAGCTGCTTTTAGCGTTTCTAAAATTGTTGTAAACTCTGTTGTTAGCTCTGCTGTTAATTCGACTGATATTTCCTGAGGATTCAAAGAAGATTCTTTTTCTTCAAAAGAATTAATCAGACTTGTTTTTAGAGCCGTAAGCTCATCCAGAAATGGCTGTAGTTTTTCATTGCAAAAAAGCATGTCTGCATTATTGCCTGCAACTTCAAGCGCAGAAGCCTGCATGGCAAGTTCCATAACGCCTATGTTGGCAAGCGTTCCTTTCATGCTATGCACTTCTATGGTAAAATTTCGCATATCACCTGATGCCAGGAAAACACTCAGGTTTTTATCGCATTTTTCTATTCCCTTAATTGTAAGCTTAAGTGATTTTTCAAATATATCACGCTGGCCGGATACCCTGTCAAGCCCTGTCTCCAAAGAAAGCCCTTTTATTTTTTCTATTTTCTGCCAAAATTCATTTGTTGCAGGTGATTCATTCATATTTGCGGTAATTTTTTCTTCCTCCAGCATAATAATTTTTTCTGGCGGAAGCCAGGTCTTGAGTGTCTGGCTAAGCAATGACCTGTTAATTGGTTTACTCATAAAATCGTTGACGCCAATGGCGTAAAACTCTTCCTTTGCACTCGTCATGACATTTGCAGTAAGGGCAATAATTGGAATGGTAATACCCATTTCCCGGATGATTTTTGTAGCTTCTATACCATCCATTTCAGGCATCATGTGATCCATGAATATAAGGTCGTAATGATTGCTGCCAATCATATCTATCGCCTGCCGGCCGCTTATGGCAGTTTCTGCATTTATTTTGTAGAGCTTTAAAAGCCCGCAGGCGACATTCAAATTAATTGAATTATCGTCTACTACAAGAATTTTTACATCGGGCGCGCTTATATTGATTTCGTCAACGCCCGGCTGCACAATTCTTGCTTCGTCTCCCAAAACTTTTGGGATTGTAATATGGAATACCGTCCCCTTGCCATATTGGCTTTCTACCGATATTTTGCCGCCCATTATATCAAGCAATGACTTTGTTATGGACAGACCAAGACCTGTTCCTTCCTGGCTGCGATTCCTGCGCATATCCGCCTGTGAAAAAGCGTCAAAAAGCTTTGGGATGTATTTTTCCTCAATGCCCATGCCGGTATCGGCAATTACAAAGTTGATGCTTGTATCTGTAGTGCTGATAGTAAGTTGTACAGAACCTTTTTTTGTAAATTTAACTGCATTGCCCAGTATATTCAAAAGCACTTGTCTTAGCCGGATATCATCTCCATAAAGGCATTTGGGAAGATCGTTCTGAGTTAAAAGGTTAAAGACAATATCCTCATCTTTGTTTTTAATGAGGAAATTAACCATAGAGCTGATATTGTCAACTAAAAGGAGAAAATCATAATGATCGTATACAAGTTCCAGTTTACCGGCCTGAATTTTGGAAATTTCCAGAATATCATTGATAATTTCCAGCAGGGCAACAGCGGATACATGAATGTCCCGGACACAGCCAAACTGGTTTGGATTCAGGTCTTCCGTAAGCAGCAGTTCCGACATGCCGACAATCGCATTCATTGGGGTTCGGATTTCGTGGCTCATTGTTGCAAGGAAAATAGACTTTGTATGGGCTGTAGCTTCTACTTCTATTAACGCATTTTGTAAATTACTATTTAAAAGTTCTATGGTTCGGATTTGGTTAACAATACGCAGCTGATTTTCTATTCTTAATTTAATTATCGATTTTTTAAATGGTTTATAAATATAGTCAGCAGCTCCAAGTTCCAGCCCTCTTTCTTCGCTTTCTTTGTCGCCAAGCCCTGTAAGAAAGATAACTGGGATATTTTTTGTGTTTTCGAATTCTTTTAACACAACAAGCACTTCATATCCATTTAAATCGGGCATAATAATATCAAGAAGAATTATATCGGGTAAATATTTTTTTGCTGCTTCAATGGCGCTTTTTCCGTTTTTTGCTGCATGAATTCTATAATCTGTTTGTAATATATGGGTTAGTGCAATTATATTAGATGAATCATCATCAACTATAAGTACGCTGTTTTTTTTTATTTCATCCACTGCTGCTTATTTTCTCCTTTGTTTGTTTAGCACTGCTTACTTTTTTTATCTCGTCAGACAAGGTTAGAAATAAATCTGTTAAATCAGGATCAAACTGTGTGCCGCCTCCTTCCGAAATAATTTTCATGGCTTCCTCGTGGGAAAAAGCTTTTTTATATGGACGCTCCGAAACTAGCGCATCGTATACATCTGCAAGAGACATCATTCTGGCCTGCAGCGGAATCTTATCGCCTTTTAAACCATCTGGATAACCGGTTCCATCCCATTTTTCATGGTGGCTATATGAAAGAGTTTTTGCATAATTTAAAAAAGTTTGGTTTGGTACTTTGTCTTGCAGGCTGTCCAGCAGCATTTTTCCGTGTTTAACATGGAGTTTCATGTTTTCAAATTCTTCTTCTGTGAGCTTATCTTTTTTTAATAAAATATCATCGCGAATTTTTATTTTACCAACATCATGAAGGGGGGCGGATTTAATAAAAGCTTCAATATCCCAGGATGAAACTTCGGCAGCATACAATTTGTGGTTTTCCATTGCACCCAACAGCAGCTGCAGGTATTGCTGAACACGCTCTACATGGTGGCCCGTTTCTTCGTCCCTAAACTCAACCATTTCTGAAGTCCAGGCAATAATTGCATTTTGCAGTTGATTTATGTCATTTGTCCGTTCATTAACCTTGACAGTAAGGCTGTCATTAAAAGTTTGCAACTCGTTTTTTTGCGATTGCAAAAGCAAATGCATTTCTATTCGTTTGATTAAAAGTGACGGCGAGAAAGGTTTGCTTATATAATCAACAGCACCAAGAGAGAGCCCCAAAAGCTCGTTTTCGGGTTCTCCTTTTCCGGTTAAAAATATTACAGGAATTTCTGCAGTTTCGGGGTTGGCTTTTATTTCTTTTATTGCATCATATCCGCTCATACCTGGCATTTCCACGTCAAGCAGTATTAAAGCAGGTTTGGTTTTTGATAAAATTTCCAGCAGTTTTATCCCCGAAGGTATGGTAACTGTGGTATAACTATCCTTTAAAATGGCCTTTCCCATATTCAGGTATACAGGATTGTCGTCTACTAAAAAAATACAATTGTTTTGATCTTTCATTATATAATAATATGTTAGATTGGCAAAAAAAACAATGATTATTTTTGTATGATTGCTTTGGCTTTTAAACGGGCATCTGCGTCTATTTTTAGTATTGCTTCTATACTATGGCTATTTCCAGTCCAGTCTGAGTCCATAACACGAGAAGTAATCATAGAAATATCCAAAAATCCGCATTTTTGTTCCAAAAAAGAGGCAACTGCTACTTCATTTGCAGCATTGTAGGCGGTTGGATATAATCCCCCAAGTTTTGCCGCTGAATAGGCAATGTCCAGCATAGGGAATTTTAATAAATCGGGTTTGGAAAACTCCAGGGTAAGAGAGTCAAAACACAGTAACTCAAGGGCTGACGGCGTTGTTTGCGGCCAATATAACGCATCGTGAATGGGGTGGCGCATATCTGGTTTTGAAAGCTGCGCATAAAAAACCCCATTACACAGGCGGATCATGGAATGAACAATACTTTGCGGGTGTATAACCACTTTTATCTTGTCGGCAGGAGTATCAAAAAAAACGCAAGCCTCGATTACTTCAAGCCCCTTATTGGCCATAGTAGCAGAATCAATTGTAATTTTTTTCCCCATATTCCATGTAGGATGAATAAGAGCATCCTGAACAGTGATATCCTGCATCTCATCGATACCTAAATTCTTAAACGGCCCTCCCGAAGCCGTTAAAACAATTTCGCTGACCAATTCTTCGTGCCCTTTGTGTTCTTTGTGTGAAAAGTACTGTAAAAGGTGAAAAACAGCCGAATGTTCTGAATCAACCGGAATTATTTTTACGTTTTTTTCCTTTGCCAGTTGTAAAACCAGTTTACCTGCCATTACAATGGTTTCCTTGTTTGCAAGGGCAAGGTTTGAGCCGCCTTCAATTGCTGCCACCGAAGGTTCAAGCCCTGCAGCTCCTGATATGCCGTTTATTGTAAGATCAACATTTGCATTTTTAACGGCATTTAAAAATAAATCCTTGTCTCCCAAAAGATCAGGCGAAGTCAGAATACATTTTGCATCAGGAAACTGATTTTTTAGTTCATCGAGCTTATTGCTGTTTGAATGAGCGGAAAGAAGGACAACCTCAAGGTTTTCTCTGTCACGCGAAATAATATCAAGAGCGCTTTTTCCGATGGAGCCTGTCGCTCCCAAAACAGCAATGCGTTTTTTCATTAGATGATATTTGCAAAAAGGAAGTAATAGAGCATATAAAATACAGGCGCTGCAGCTGCGATGGAATCAATTGAATCAAGAACACCGCCTCTTCCAAATATTAATTTTCCGGAATCTTTAAAGTCACAGCTTCTTTTAATTGCAGATTCGGCCAAATCACCTAACATTGCGGCAATTCCTGTTAAAAAGCCAAGTAAAATTGCAGGGAAGAGCAGGGGTAAAGAATAAATACTGTGTCCTGTAAAAAAGAAACCTGGGAAAAAGAACGCTGCGCATGCGGCAATAATAACCGATCCCAAAAGGCCGCCTATAAAACCTGCGATGCTTTTATTCGGGCTTACTGCAATTAAACCGCGGTTATTTTCGCCAAACAATGTGCCAAAGAACCAGGCAATCGAATCACATGCGAATGTTATCAATAAAAACAGCAGTATTATATAACTATTCCCCCAGATGTTCATTTTAATTACCCAATAAACAAAGAAACCAGGGTAAATAAGAAGAGCAAAACGGCCAATAACCCTGTTTAAAACATTTTCTAATTCTGATTTACAGGTAAAAATACCGGACATCAGCGACCATCCTGCTCCAAGCATTAAAAAACAGGTAATAATCCAGGCAGGAAATAGATGAGGAAAACTAATAGTCAATGTTATTGCAGCAGGGGTTAGACAGCCAAGAATAAAACTTTCTATTTTTGTAACCCTGATATTCTTTTTTCTAAGCATCGAGGAAAATTCAAGAGCGCCTATACCGGATGCAATAACAGCGACGATATTCAAAACCAGATTTTGGCGCCATGGAAGAAAAAGAACAAGGGCTGCAACTGCCGGAAGCCCTATAAAAAATATAGTTAATCGTGCAATTATTTTTTTTACCTTCATGTTTTTATACCACCGTAACGCCTGTCTCTTTTTTGAAAAGCCGTTATAGCCGCTTCAAAATCCTCTTTTTCCCACTCTGGCCACATTTTATCAGAAATATATATTTCCGAATATGCCCCTTGCCATAGTAAAAAATTACTTGTCCTATATTCGCCTGCTGTACGAATTATTAAATCGGGATCTGGAATATCGGGATTATCAAGGTGTGCGCAAATATCCTTTTCGTTTAAAACTTGTTTGTCAGCAGACGAAGCAAGTATGAACTTGTTGACTGCCCGTACTATTTCATCACGGCCGCCATAATTGATAGCCAGTATTACCTGCATACCGGTAAAACCTGCTGTTTCTGCCATGGAAGTTTTTAGTTCTTTTTGGATACCAGGCGGAAGACCTGCCATATCTCCGGCATAACGAGTACGAATTTTATTCTTTTTGCTGAATTCAAACTCTGATTTTAGATATTTTTTTACAAGACCCATTATAAAACTTACTTCTTCTGATGTACGTTTCCAGTTTTCTGTAGAAAACGCATATAAAGTTAAATACTTTATTCCCAAATCACTTGCTGCCTTTACAATACGTTTTGACGCTTTTAAACCTTCCAGATGTCCCTGCGTACGGACAAGTCCGCGCCTTGCAGCCCAGCGTCCGTTTCCGTCCATGATTATACCTACATGTGCAGGGATTATCTTATCCATGTTATACTTCCATGATCTCTTTTTCTTTTTCTTCCAGAACCTTATTTACCTGATCAATGTAATTGTCAGTTAGTTTTTGCAACTGTGCAGTTGTATTGGTTTCGTCATCTTCGGTAATTTTGGAATCTTTTAAAAGTTTTTTAAGATCTTCATTGCCATCTCTGCGAATGTTACGAATGGCAACTCTGGACTGTTCAGCCTGTGCTTTTGCCTGTTTAACAAGATCTTTACGCCGTTCCTCTGTTAATGGAGGGATCGAAATACGAATTACCTTGCCGTCGTTTGAGGGATTTAAGGACAATTCCGAAGACCGGATTGCTTTTTCTATTTCTGTAATAAGATTTTTATCCCACGGTTGAATGACGACAAGCCTGGCTTCCGGTACAGAGATATTTGCTGTTTGATTAAGCGGCGTTTTTTCTCCGTATGCGTCAACTCGTATTCTGTCAAACAGGGAGGCGGAAGCCCGCCCTGTTCTTAATGTGGCAAAGCCGTCTTTTAAGTTTACCACTGATTTTTTCATGCGTTCTTCGTTAGTCGTTAATACATCCTGCATTGTAACCTCATTCAGTCTGTGCGCCTACTTTATAATAAACATATTCGTTTAATGCAAAGCTGGCTTCGATTTTCTTTGAATAATCTTCGATTGCTTTTGCAACAGTGATTTTTTCGTCCATTACATACCCTTGTTCCATAAGGCATATTTCGCTTAAATATTTATTTACCTTGCCTTTTAGGATTCCTGCAAGCACATTTTCCGGTTTGCCGGCCATTTTTTCATCTTTTTGCATCTGCGCCTGGAAAATTTCTTCCTGTTCCTTAAGCCAGCCGCTGTCGATTTTGCTTCTGTCAATTGCAGCAGGATTAAAAGCGGCAATATGCATTGCAAGCGTAAATACAAAGTCCTGAGTTTCTTTGTTTTTAAACACTTCCGGTTTGTCAGATTCGCATTTCACTACGATTCCAATGACGCCTTCTCCGTGGACATACTGGCAAAGGTATTCGTTGCTGCCTGCCTTAATCTGACAGAGACGTTTTAACCCCATGTTTTCACGGATTTTTGTAGCAAGGTCCTGTACCAGAGCATTGAGTTCATCAGTAGGCTGCGAAAGATCTTTTTCCAGGGCTAAATCAACAATTGTATTGCCAAGACTTATAAAATCCGGATTTCTTGCGACAAAGTCGGTTTCTGCATTTAATTCAACTAACACAGCAGATGAACCATCGCTTTTAATTTTTACAAAAACTTTGCCTTGATCGGTAGCCCGGTTGGCTCTTTTTTCAAGAGCGGCAAGACCTTTTTCCTTTAATAGTTTTTCTGCTTTTGCAAAATCACCTTCTGTAGAAACAAGCGCATTTTTGCACTCCATCATGCCGGCTCCGGTTTTCTCCCGGAGTTTTTTTACTTCAGCAGCGCTAATATCAGCCATAAATATTCTCCTTAAAAGTTACTTGTCATTCGTCGTTATAAACTTTATCAACATCAACCTGAATTTGAGAAGTGTTTTCATCGTCATCTTCCGGAACTTCTTCGTCTTCTTTTGCAGCTCTGTAAGCTTCTTCGGTTGTGTATTTTTCGATATCGATTTCCCTGTCTTCCTCTTTCATGGAGGCGTCGGTCATAAACCCTTCCATGTCTTCGTCATCGTCGCCGAGTGTTTCGATAATTTTAAGGCCAACTTCGTTATCTGCTTCGATTACGGCATTTGCAATGATTTGGGTAAAGAGGGTAATCGCCCTAATTGCATCATCGTTGCCTGGAATTGGAAAGTTGATGCCTTCCGGGTTACAGTTGGTGTCAACCACAGCGACAATGGGAATTCCCTGCCTTTGGGCTTCCGCTACGGCGATTGTCTCTTTGCGGGTATCAATTATAAAAAGAATACCGGGTAGTTCTTTCATTTCTTTGATACCGCCAAGGTTTTTCTGAAGCTTGGCACGCTCTTTTGAAAGGCCTGCAATCTCTTTTTTTGTAAGGTTCTCGAAAGTGCCGTCAACTTCCATTTTTTCGAGTTTTTTAAGACGTAGAAGCGATTTTTTAATCGTAAAAAAGTTGGTAAGCATACCGCCAAGCCAGCGGTTGTTTATATAGTACATTCCGCACCGTTCCGCTTCTTTTTGAACAGCTTGCTGGGCTTGTTTTTTGGTTCCTACAAAAAGCACAGTATTTCCAGCCGCAACGGTTTTACGAACCGCATCGTAAGCATCTTTTATAGACTGGATCGTCTTTTGTAGATCGATGATGTGAATACCGTTTCTTTCGGCGAAGATATATTTCTTCATCCTTGGATCCCAGCGTTTCACCTGATGGCCGAAATGTACTCCTGATTCCAGGAGATTTTTCATGGTTACAACAGCCAAAGTTTCCTCCTAACATAGAGCTTCCAAGTACGGAAACCCTTCCATCACTATATCTCATCTAACCAATTAAGTGGCCAGACGGAAATTTCGTCTACCCTAAACATGCTTAAACTAAGCATCTGGTTAACATCAACTAAAGCATAACTATTTGCTATTTACTCTCTGTTAAGTGTTGCTCCATAAGGGTAGCCGTTGCTTCTTAGCATGGCATAAAATAGATTTAATGGCAAGCCTGCTACTGTACTGGGGGAGCCTCGTATTTGAGTAATAAAACAACTTGCCAGTTCCTGGATACGGTATGCGCCCGCCACTCCCTGCCATTCATTGGTATCAAGATACCATTCGATTTCTTCTTCTGTAAGTTCGGCAAAAGTAACCGAGCAAGAAGCAGTGTTACAATCAATTTTTTTACTTAACCCGCTGTAAAGGGCAATTGAAGTTACTACCTTATGTTGTTTTCCCGATAGTTTTCTTAACATTGTTGCCGCTTCTTCACGGGTTGCCGGTTTGCCAAAGACTTTATCATCCAGGGCGATTACAGTGTCTGCTCCGCAAATCCACTTGGGGATGCGGTCGCTCATCACTTCAATTACTTTTTCTACTTTTTTGACTGCAAGTTCGGCTGTAAGCTTTGCTGGGTTTGTTTGCTTCACAAGGCTTTCATCAATTTCGGCAGGCAGGATACTAAACGGAAGCCCCATCATCTTAAAGTACTCCTGCCGCCGCAAAGAGCCCGAGGCTAGTATTATTGATTCCATGCGGGTATTATAGCGTGAATACATGTTTTATGTATAGCTGAATAGCTGCACAAAGGTCAGTCTTGTGTAGTTTTCATTTTTATTGGATAATTCTAAACAAGGAGCAGGGAAATGAAGAAAAAACTGCCTAAATTTACAATGCCCATTATAATCATACTTATTGCATGTATCCTCTTGTTTGGCCCTGGTTTGCTTGCGAGACGTAGCGGGACAGCGCCAGAAACAGTTGAGGCACCGGTTTTCTCGGTAAGAACCCAGGAAGCGGCGAGGCAGACCCTGTATGCCTTTTTGGATGTGAATGGCGATATTATATGCACCCAGCAGGCTGAAGTATTCCCCGATGTGGGGGGGATACTGGTTTCTGTCCAGGCAAACCTTGGCACTTATGTCAACCAGGGTCAGGTTATCGCAGAAGTGAATCCTTCAAGGCCCGGCATGGTTTTTTTAAACAGCCCGGTTACAGCTCCTATAAGCGGCATCATAAGCAGAACCCCCCTTTCCACAGGGACAACGGTCGGTCCCCAAACTGCTATTACGACCATATCCAGAAACGAAAACCTTGAAATTTTCGCCCGTATTCCCGAACGGGAAATTGCCGGTCTGGCTCCCGGACTGAGGGCTGAAGTATTCCTGCAAGCCTATCCGGGGGAAACGTTCCACGCTACAGTCATCCGGGTATCGCCGGTTGTAGACAACATTTCCCGGACAAAACTTATCAACTTAAGATTTGATTCAGGAGACAGACGGATAAGTTCCGGAATGTTCGCCCGCGTCAGGCTGAATACCCGCTCTTACCCTGATGTTGTAACCGTTCCTGTCGAAGCAGTTGTTTCAAGCCAGGGCGGGACTGCGGTATTTGTTATTGCCAATGACGAAGCCGGTTTGCCTGTGGCGGCAAGGCGGGAAGTCGGCATCGGCGCAAGCTTGCAAGGATTGACGGAAATCAGGTCGGGGCTTGAGGCCGGAGAAACTGTCATTGTTCAGGGCCAGCAGTTGTTAAGCGGCGGGGAATACTTGCGGATTATTGGAAGCGACATCTTCCAAGGGAGCCGTTGATGAGCGTTGCAAAAGCAGTAGTAAAGCGCCCCGTATTGTGGCTGGTAGTATTTTCCCTTTTATCAATAACTGGAATCTTTATGCTCTCGAATATTGCTGTTGAAATGTATCCTGATATTGAATACCCGGCACTGGTGGTGGTTACCATTTATCCGGGCGCCGACCCACAGACAGTGGAAAACTCGGTTACCAGCATATTGGAGTCGGCCATAGCAAACACCAGCGGTATTAAAAAGCTGACTTCCATGTCCCGGTCGCAAAGCAGCATCATCATACTTGAGTTTGAATTTGGGGCGGACATTGATGTCAAAACAAATAGGGTTCGGGAGAACATGGACAGGGTAAGTAGCCGGCTGCCCGGTGATGTTCAATCGCCCATGATTATACAGGTAAGGCCCGATGACCAGCCTATTATGTACATTGCCGTCCGCGGAATTCCGGGCAGCGGTCTGACCCAAAATGATCTGCGGGCTATTGCAATCAATGACCTAGAAGATCATTTCAGGCTGATTGAAGGTGTGGCTTCCACTAACGTCGAGGGCGGGCAGGACCCGGTTGTACGTGTAAATCTGTCCCAGAACCGCCTTGAAGCTTACGGTATTACCATCAACGAAATTAACCGCATCCTTGCCATACAAAACCTCGACCTCGGTGCGGGCTTCATTGAAGAAGGGCTGGTGGAATATTCGATAAAGACATCCGGCGAATTTACAAGCCTGGCCGATATTGCCAATGTCGTTGTGCTCCAGATTGGCAGCGCGGATATACGTCTTCAGGATATGGGTGAAATAGCTTTTGGTTTTGGAGAAGAGCGTTCCTCGGTTTTTGTAAACGGCGAACCGGGAGTTTACATCTCCATTATGAAACAGGGAGGAGCAAATACCATCAAGGTGGCGGACAGCATAT
>JAITFY010000136.1 GCA_031281025.1 Treponema sp.
CTGACGGTTTGGGCAGGTTATAGGACTTTGCGTAGCAAATGTCCCCTGCCCAAACTGTGGCGGAGACAAAACCGTGCAGAGGGCAAAGCCCGAACACGGTTTTTCGTAGCCCAAAATGCTCGAACAGGGCATTTTGCAGTTACCGTTTGTTAGGCGATGGTTTTTGCTTTTATCATTGTTAATTTAAGTGTTCCAAAATAGTTGATAAACCTTCTAGCAAAAACATATCCGTTCTGTTCGCACCATTAATTGTATAAGTAAAAATTAGCATATGACCGCTTTTTAATTGATTTAGAATTGTAACAGAATTTCTATCCAGTGTTCCCAAAAATCGATTAAAAACAACATAATCCAATCTTAAAAAACCATCTTCATTCGATTCATCATTATTCTCAATAAATGAAATATTTTGAGCAGGTGTGCCATCAATTGACATTGCTAAATTTATAATTCTTTCACCTGTTTCAATTGTGTTTTCAGAAGAACCTTGTACACCACTCATTAATTCCATGCTCCATGTTAAAGCACCATTATTATTGTAAATAACAAATTGATTATCGCTATTTTCAGATTTTAAAAACAACCTTGTTCTTTCTGTATTCCAACCCCATGCACCAAATGCATCTCCAGATGAAATGTTTAATTCGCTCTCGCTTTTAGGAACAATCGTTGCTGTATGCCAAGTATTTCCGCCAACAGTTAATGAAGCTGATTGTGTTGTATCACCAGTCATTGTCAGTGATAACGTCTGAGAACTTAACATTATTCTTCCAGAAAAATTTCCATTTACATACTCTGGCTGAATATCAAAGCTTACATTATGAGATGATCTGCCACTTGCATTTGAATAAGTAAAGTTGTAATTTCTTTCAGATTGTCTTTGTAAGCTACCAGAGCCAGTTAAAGGTAGCTGGATTACCATTTTTTCATTTTCCCAAATAATAAAACCAATACCCTCAAATTTTACCTGCCAATCAGTTCTAGCTGACGAACTACTACTCTGAGATGAAAGTTCATAAACTATTTCACCAGAAAACGATACTCTGTAGTTATCATCTATTGTCATTCTCCACGTTGTAGTCGTTCGATTATAATTGTGAGTATGAGACCTTGACATATCTCCAGAATTTGTACTGCTGGAAATTGCAATGCTTCTTTGCCGCGGAATTACATTTCTAAAAAAATCCCATTGAGAATCTCGTGTGGGATTTGACTGTGAATATGCATCAATGCATATAAATATCATTGGCAACAAAAATAAACATTTCAATGACTTCATATATACTCCTTTTCTTTTTTGTTAAATTTTATATATTTTACATTTGCGCTAACTATCAATTATTCTCTTCGTGGTTGTGATACAGTAAGACCACCACCTCTCATGCTCACTCCTGTAACCATATCTTCTCTAATTACAATATTACGGCTTTCTACTTGTATGGTATCAACCATATCACCCACTCTCATATCAAACCAATTGCGAAACACCTGAACTCTAATATCATATATTCCCGCAGGTAAAGCAATTAAGTTTGTTTGATTCGTTCCAAGACGAGAACCACCATTATAATCATTATTTTCAAATTCTGATGTTCCCGTAGGTTTTATTAAGACTCTTTCAACCCACATCTTAGTCCCACTTAAATCTGTCGGCCATGGTTGATTATTGGTTATTCTTAAATATCCAATAGTTTGTGGAGTAACTGCTTGAAGTAGAGTAGGTTCTTCTGCTGTGTCAGCATTAGCAAATCTAAAAGTCCAATTTGCCTGCTTTAATGCTTCCCACTGAAACGTAGCTCGCTCTTCTGCTTCCCTTGCTGATGTAGATAAGATGGTGATTATTGATGTTCGGATACTTCCATTTTCGTCAGCATATGTTATGGTAACAATGTATCTATTCTCCTGTTGTTGTGTAAACGCAATATTCCCAAAACATATAAATAAAAATAAACAAAACAAAATTTTTTTCATTTGTTTTTCCTATTTAATTAAAGTCTAACCACATTTGTAGCAGCTATAGAAAGAATTTGCGATAAGAAACGTGGATTGTTATCACGATATTGCTGTTTTGCTCGTTCTTCTGCTTCTGACGGCCTGGTAGCCCAGACTGTAACTGTTGCGGAAGTCCAACCACCTTCTAAATGTACCGATAAAGTAACCCTAAACTGAAATTCTTCAGGGGGCTGGCAAACATCGTCAGCAAAAATTGTTGCTATTGGCAAAAACATCATTCCAAAAAACATCACGAGAAAAATAAAACCTAAACTGCTTGATTTCATAATTCATCTCCTTTTTTACGGCTTAAATTAACCATATAATTTTATATTATTCCATGCGGAACAACCTGTAATTATTAAAATATATTATACAGTACAATTTGTCAATACCTATCTATTTATTTTTTATTTTTCACCCTCAAAAACTGTCGCCTAACGACACAGGTAACTGACGTTCCAGCCCACCTTATAAGGCAAACCGTAGGTTTGCGGTGGGCTGGAATGTGGCGGAGACAAAACCGTGCAGAGGGCGTAGCCCGAACACGGTTTTTTTCAGCCTAGCCGCCCCAAGGCGGCGTACAGTTACCGGTTGTTAAGCGAGCGGTTTTGGAAACCAGAGGCTTATATCATATTCAATTTACCAAAAAAAAGCGATTATTATACCTATAACTCCATTTCTATTACGT
>JAITFY010000151.1 GCA_031281025.1 Treponema sp.
AGAAAGATATATAGAGTTGGTGGGGTGGGGGGGGGGGGGGCGTGTACTAGATAACAAAGAACAGTTAGCAGAGAGCAAAGCTGTTGTCCGGGAATAATTGTGAGTACGATTTGTCTGCCTGTAATTTGCTCTTTGTTTTGTCTGGTTCATTGAGAGAATCCTATCATATTTGGTGGAAACCGTCAAGCGTAATTGCGACAAATGGTAGCAGCAACCCGATTTTCGTAGTGGTGTGCGCTTGCCACCTACACCACATCTAGCGTCAATTAGAAATTGAGACAAAACCACTCATGTTGCCCCAATGGTAGCAGCAACCCAAATTTAAAGAGGTTTTCTATAATTCGGTCTACAACACGGCGTTGGAAACGCAATGGTAGCAGCAACCCGAATTCTATAGTGGTGTCAGCTTGATACCTACACCACATATAGTGGCGGTTGATGATATTGTCTACCCAAATGGTCTCAGACATGACGTAAAAGTATCTGACACCTTTACCTGCGCCTGTGGGAAAGTCATGTCTGCGGCTATGGTTTGACAGCTAGAACATCACAAGGTCTTTGTACAATTTAGATTGTAATATACAGTGCGTGAAAACCGCCAAATCCATTCTAGCAGACAGGGCTTTTCCACAGGCGCAGGTAATGATTGTAAGGAACGCAGGGGGCTTTTCCGCCCTGCCTGTTGAGTACAATTTAAAGAGGTTTTCTATAATTCGGTCTACAACACGGCGTTGCTAGCTTTTCTATTATATGTTATAGTCCTTTCATGACCATCGAAGATATTGCGCAATTATGCAAAAAACAAGTTTTACGCTGGACTAAACATATACTTGAACGAATTTTTCGTAGGGGAATAAGTATGAGTGATGTTGAAAATGCTTTGACTAATGGTGAAATAATTGAACAATATCCAACTGATTATCCTTTTCCTAGTTGCTTGGTATTGGGAAAAACGAAGGAAGGGGAAGCTTTACATGTTGTATGTGGTTCGAATGGGGAGGAATTATGGCTGATAACTGCGTATATTCCAAACAATTTTGAATGGACAGAAGATTTCAAGCAAAGGAGAAAAAAATGATCTGCTTTATGTGCAAAGGCTCTACACTTAATGAATTATCAACGTTTACTACAGACATGGAAGGTTGTGTTATTGTGATTAAAAAGGTACCATCTTTTGTTTGTGAACAATGTGGTGAAATATCCTATAATGGTGAAGTTGCAAGACGGCTTGAACAGATTGTGAAAAGCATAACAATAGCTACCGCAGAAGTTGCCGTGGTAAGTTATTCGGAAAAGGCAGCTTAAATATGCAATGGAGTGAACTGGAAACGCAATGGTAGCAGCAACCCAAATTTAAAAAGGTTTTCTACTGGTCAGAGTCCCTTTGCCTCGTTCCAGTATCCTTCCATGATATCCAGGTTTTCTTTTGTCATCTCTTTATTTGTTTCTTTCATTTTCTTTTCCATATATTTGAAACGCTTAACAAATTTGATGTTGGTCTGGTGAAGAGCTACAGATGGGTCAACTTTTAAAAAGCGGCAAAGGTTTATCACAGAAAAAAGCAGGTCTCCCAATTCTTCTTCAAGTTCATTGCCTGTTGCCAACTGCACTTCATTAAGTTCTTCCTGTATTTTTGTAATTACTCCTTCCGCATCCGGCCAATCAAAGCTTACCTTTGCCGCTTTTTTCTGGAGCGCACAAGAGCGATCCATTGGAGGGAGACCTGAACTTACCTTATCAAGTATCGAATCTTTGGGTTTGCGTCCTTCCTGCACTTTTATCGCTGCCCAATTGTTTAGAATTTCTGCGGAGTTTTTTACTTTTACACTACCAAAAACATGGGGATGACGGCGGATTAACTTTTCGTTGATCTGTTTTAATGTATCAGCGACAGAAAACCTGCCTTCCTGTTCGTACATGTAGCCAATCATGGTTGTAACCAAAAAGAGATCTCCCAATTCTTCTGCAATGTGAGCAGGATCGTTTTCCCCGATGGCTTCCAGACATTCGTAAGTTTCTTCGATTAGGGCGCCTCTTAACGAAGAAGGGGTTTGTTCCCTGTCCCATTTGCAGCCATCCGGGCTGCGAAGTTTCACTACAATGTCGTATAACGCTTTAAAAGCTTCGTTTAAAGCTTCATTTGCTGCCATTTTCCGTTTCATTCTCCTGTTCAAATTTTTGTTCAAAAGACGTGATTTTCTTTTTTGCCCATTCCTTGAGCAGCGCTTCGGGCTCGCCTGCAAAAACCTGTGTTAAAAGCTCAGCTCCGGCCTCAAGTGTTGGAATAAGCAATTCCTGTTCTGTTTTGGAAAAGTCTGACAGTACCCAATCGTAAACGCTGATGTTTCCTTCCGGCCTCCCAATGCCAACCCGTATCCGCCAGAAATCGGCGCTGCCAAAACATTCTTTCATTGATCGAAGGCCATTGTGACCCCCAAGACCTCCGGAAAATTTAAGGGAAACACAGCCAAGCGGCAATTCTAATTCATCGTGAATAACAATTATTTCATCTACATTGATTTTAAAAAATGATGCCGCAGCCAAAACAGATGTACCGGAAATGTTCATATATGTTTCGGGCAAAAGAAAGCAAGTCCCTTCATGATGTGCAAAAAGACCTTTGAATTTTTTCTGCCATGAAAGAGACGGGGAAAACGGGAATTTTTGCGCAAGCATTTGTCCGGCATTATGCCTGTTAAAAGCGTACTTTAAACCCGGATTACCAAGGAATGCGGCTAGTTTTATCATTATAATTAAAATTAAATCTACAAAAAAACATCATATTATTTTTTTGGGTTTTTTCTCCATTAACGTCTCTATTTGTTGTAAAAGTTCCTGTTTACTATAGGGTTTTGTAATAAAACCAGCAGCACCCAATGAAGCTGCGCGTTCTTTATCGGCTTCATTATCAAGTGATGTTAAAAATACTATCGGGACATCCCATAACATACTAATTCCCTTTAAGGAAATTAACATATCCCAGCCATCCATTTCTGGCATTATTATATCTAATAAAATCAAATCTGGAATAAGACCATTGGACAAATGACAGAGTGCTTCTCTTCCAGATTTAGAAACAAAGGTTTCGTATTTGTCTTTTAGCAAGTTCTCGGCAGCTGCAAGATCGACCGCGCTATCATCTACCAGTAATATCTTTTTCATGAAGCTCCACCCCTTTGTTTACCATTATAAACCATTAAACATGATTTGGCAATAATAAAAAAGGGAATTCGTATTTTATTGAAAAATTATCAGAGAAAATGTTTATTACTGCTAGCCATATCTATATGTTTACTGATATAATGCATAAGCAAGATAAATACCAAGTAAAATGGGGTAAACCCATACCACTGGTCAAACCAAGGAGATAAATATGAAAAAGTTAACCGTTATTTTATGCCTGTTTTTTGCAGTAACGACAATACATGCAAGAGCTATTCAGGAAGATTACGCAAAAGCAGACGAAAAAGCCCGTGTAAGTTATGCATTTGGTATGGTAATAGGCTCAAATTTAGATTTAAGTACATTGGGCATCCAATTTGATTATGCTGCTTTTGCCGATGGGTTAAAAGCAATAATCGAAGGCAATTCCCAATTCAGCGAAATAGAAGCAATCGAGATTATCGAAGCTGCCCTTCAAGCTGTTATGGATAATAGAGCAATTCAGCATAGATTACAGGAAGAAGAATTCCTTGCAATGAACAGCCTCCGTCCGGAAATTCAAGTAACCGAAAGCGGTCTTCAATATGAAATCCTGGTATATACAGAAGGAGAAAAACCTAAAGCCGATTCAGTTGTCAGGGTACATTATTCAGGTACTTTTATGGATGGCAGCCTGTTTGACAGCTCCATCGAAGCTGACGGTTCTTACATCCCACTGGAGCTTGTCATCCAGGGATGGACAGAAGGTTTAATGCTGATGAGCCCAGGCAGTCATTTCCGCTTGTATATACCTTCGTATCTGGCTTACGGCAGCGATGGTATACAGGGAATAATTCTGCCCTATTCAACTTTGATCTTTTCGGTTGAACTGCTTGAAATTGTCTCCGAAGATGATACTACAGAAGAGGAATCCGAATTCTAAAAACTGATCCTTCTCCGGCGTGACTTTCCACTTCGGCTTTTCCCTTGTGAAGCAAGGCAATATGCCGAACGATGGAAAGTCCCAAACCAGTGCCCCCTGATCCTTTGCTTCTTGCGCGATCAACCCTGTAAAATCTTTCGAATACCCGGTTCAAGTGTTCGGCTGGAATCCCTATTCCTTTGTCCCGTACTTCAAACAGGACTTCTTTTATTTCCTGATACACGTTAATCCAAAGTTTTGAATTAACAGGCGAATATTTAATGCCATTATCAATCAAATTGATCAATGCCTGAATTATCAAAGAGCCATATAATTTTACGGTTAAATCTTCCGGGCATTTAACTTTAATTTCTATTTGTTTGTTTTTGAGCTGAAATTCCATCGAAGAAACAGCTTCGTTAACCAACATGATAGCAGAATGTTCTTCCATATCGACTGATTTGTTTTCATTTTCCAAACTTGCAAGTATTAAAAGATCGTTTGTCAGATTTTCCATTATGCCGGCATTTTTATGGATAATTTCCATAAAGTTAATTACCTGCTCTTTGTTTTCTTCTCCTGGTTGAATATCCAATAAGGATTCGGAAAACCCTTTTATAAGCTGAATTGGAGTACGAAGTTCGTGGGAAACATTCGCGATAAAATCCTTGCGTACCTTTTCCAGTTTTACAAGACGCGTGATTTCCTGCAATACCAATACAACGCCTCCATGTTTTGGAGAGGCATAAACCAGGAAATTTTGCTCAGAGCCTGCAAGAAAAGTTAATTCTTTTTCCAGCGCAACGCCATTAGAAACTGTCTTTTTTGCAATTTCTACCAGGTCCGAAGAACGGGTTACTTCCAGCAGCGTTTTATTTTTAACATCAAGCGATCCAAGACTAAACAGCGATCTGGCTTTTGGATTGACAAGATGCAATTTAAGGGAAGAATCCATCGCAAAAACTGCTTCGGACATTCCGTTAAGGATTGCTTCAAGACGGCTGTCTTCGGATTTTGCCTGCTCAAACCGGAGATTAAGCTCTTCTGTCATAATACGCAGAGCTTTTTCCAAACTATGGAAATCCGGCGTTACAGATTTAAGCGCTTCATGACCGGAAAAAAGCTGCGCTCCTGGCGGCGCTAGGAGCACAGCGCCTTTCTGAATTATATTAACCAGCCTGTTAATTGAAGTAGAAAGTGAGCGGGAAAACAAAAAAATCGCGCAAAAAGCAATTAAAATAAGGATACATATAAAAGTGATAAATGGCAAAATAACGGGAGAAACACGGGCGCCAAACCCAGGGATAGAAACAGAAAGCCGGAAAACACCAATTACACTGTCATTGCAGATAACAGGCAATGCGTAGTAGATTCGCCTTATATCGGTGCTTATTGATTCACGATGCGAAAATCCCTCTTTACCTTCCAGAGCTGCCGTTACCTCTTCGCGATTGATATGGTTTACAAGTCTGTCCTTGACATGTGAATCCCATAATACATAACCGGAAGTTGCAATCAAAGTAAGACGGTAAGCGCCATCCTTGTTTACCGGTAGATCAATATCTTCAATAATGGTATTTTCTGCAAATACTTCTGCAACATTATCTTCTCCGATTGCAGCCATAAGCATTTTTGCAGTATTGCCAAGACCGGCGATATTTATTTCATGATAAAGAGAATTCATAAAAACCATTACCGACACCACAAGAATTCCGGAAAAACCCAACATGGCGAAACCAAGTGTAAATAAGCTCTTTTTAAAAATTGTCATTTTATTACAGCCTTATTTCTCATTTAATTTAAACCGGTAACCAACTCCCCGGATTGTTTCGATCATGTCTCCTGTTTCTCCAAGTTTTTTTCGCAAGCCCAGTATTTGCACATCAACAGAACGATCGGTCACGGGATAGTCAAACCCGTGAATTGCCGTGATTATCTGGTTGCGGGAAAAAACAATTTCTGGATTGGACAAAAAATGTTTTAACAGGGCAAATTCGGTAACATGCAGATCAATTTGCTGATCGCCGTTAAAAACAACATGACGGGCGGAATCGAGTTTTAGCGCCCCCTGCTGCAAAATTGTATTGTTAACAATGGAAACACGTTCTTCCTGACGCCGCAAAGCTGCCCGGATACGGGCAACCAGCACTTTGGGGCTGTATGGTTTTACTACATAGTCATCGGCGCCCAATTCAAGCCCGGTAATAATATCGGACTCTTCGCCTTTGGCAGTAGTCATGATTACAGGAACATCAATACACTGTTCCAATTTTCTTATTTTTTTTATAACTTTTAAACCGTCGATACCGGGCAGCATAATATCCAAAAGTATGCAGTTAACCTTTTCAGATTTAAGATATTCCAAACCTTTTTCTCCGCTTTCTACCTGTACAAGTTTCCAGCTTTCTTTGGACAATGAATGGAAAAGTAACTCTTGTATTTCCGGATCATCTTCGATAATCAGGATAACTGCTTTAATACTTAAAGCAACTTTACTCATTTAACGCCTCGTGCTTGCCTTCGACCATGTAAATTATTGCTTCGCACATATTTGTAACATGATCACCAAGGCGTTCCAGTTGATTCGAAGTACGAAGAATTTGCAAACCGCCTTTTACCAAAGAAGAATCTTTTTTAATTGCTTTTTTTATATCATCTCTAAGAGCTTTATCTTCCAAATCAATTTGAATATCCATGGCTGCCGCAGCACGCGCTGCCTCTGCATCCCGGGACAAGTACGCAGAAATTGCCGAACGCATCATTACAATTCCGGTTTCGGCCATTCTTTCCAGATGCATCTGCGCTCTGAAAGGCGATTTTCCGGCTTTTGTAAGTTTTCTTGCAGCCCGCGCCAGATGTACCGCGTGGTCACCTGCTCTTTCGATATTGCTTGTTAGCTTAAAAATCGTAACCAATTCCCGCAGATCGCGTGCAACCGGCTGTTGGGTAGCAAGAATAGTGGCAGCATCGTCCTCGATTCTTATTAACATAGCGTCAACTTCGGCATCATCAGCGCGAACTTCATTTGCCAGTTCTACATTGCATGTTCGCAGCGCTGCAAGAGCTTTGCCAATAGCTTCTTCCACTTTTGTTGCCATTGCCAAAATATCCTGCCTTAATAGATTCAATTTTTCTGTTAATAAAGTTCTTGCCATTTTATCCTTCCTTTATTATAGTTATTCAGAAATTTCAATTTCCGAACAAGTCACTTAGCCAAATCTGCCGGAAATATAATCTTCCGTTCGTTTATCTTTTGGATTTGTAAAAACCGCTTTTGTATCATTATACTCCACTAATTCCCCCAAAAGAAAAAAAGCTGTTTTATTACTAACCCTGGATGCCTGATGCATTGCATGAGTTACCAGAATTATACTATATTCCATTTTTAATTCTCCGATAAGTTCTTCGATGCGGCCTGTGGCAATCGGATCAAGGGCGCTTGTTGGTTCATCCATCAAAATAATCTCCGGCTCCATTGCGATACTCCTTGCAATACAGAGCCGCTGTTGCTGCCCCCCGGAAAGCGCATTTGCAGGTTTTTTAAGTCTGTCCTTAACTTCGTTCCAAAGTGCGGCTTTTTTAAGCGATGTTTCTACAATGTCTGCAAGCACTCTTTTGTCTCTTACACCCTGCATCCGCTGGCCATAGGCCACATTGTCAAACACCGTCATGTTAAAAGGGTTTGGCTTCTGAAAAACCATCCCTACACGTTTGCGCAGATCAGTCACATCCATACTGCCATAGATGTCTTTCCCGTCCATTAACACCTGGCCGGTTATCCGGCAGGAGGGAATCAGATCATTCATACGGTTTAAAACTCTTATAAACGTAGATTTTCCGCAGCCGGAAGGCCCGATGCAGGCCGCAACATCTCCTCTTTTAATCGAAAAATCAACATTTATAAGCGCCTGAAAATCGCCGTAAAAAAGATCAAGGTTTTTAACATCTATTTTATTATCTGTGGATTCATTGTTCATTGCGCAATTCATTGCATACCTCCCAGTTTTTTTCCAAAGCTATACGACAATATTTTTGTAGCCGTGTTAATAACCACAACAAGAATAACCAATACAGAGGCAGTTGCAAAAGCGATGCCAAAATCTTCCGGGCGCACTGCTTCTGTTGTTAAATAATACAGGTGAATGGTAAGGGTTCTGCCGGATTCAAAGATACCCCGCGGCATATTTTTTGAAAGGCCTACTGTCAGCAATACAGGTGCAGATTCGCCAATAACACGGCCAATGGCCAGAATAACCGCAGTTAAAATTCCCGGAATAGCAGACGGCAATACTACATGGATTGTGGTTTGCAGCTTTGTCGCGCCTAATGCAAGGGAACCTTCACGGAAAGAATTGGGAATTGACTTTAAGGATTCTTCTGTGGTTCTGATAATTACCGGCAGTATCATTATCCTCAAAGTAAAACCTCCGGCAATAATCGACTGGCCAAAATTCAACATTCGCGAAAAAACAATAAGCCCAAACAATCCGTAAATAATTGACGGTATTCCAGCTAGAGTTTCAATCGCAAGCCGCAAAAGCTTTATTATCGAAGAATTACCGGAATACTCGTTAAGGAAAATTGCAGTAATTAACCCCACCGGCAATGCAACAGCAATTGAAACAGCAACAACATAAAGCGTTGTTACGATCATCGGAAGTATGCCTGTTTCCGCACTGGTTAAAAATGACCAGTTCAAAAACCCTGCCTGCGAGCGGAATATATAAATCAACACAAACAATAAAACAACAATAACACCGGCCATCGCCGCTGCCATGATGCCATACATCAAACCATCCAATACTTTGCGTTTTTTAAATCTTTCAATAAAAATATTCTTCATTCCAGAACTCTCAATTCTCCATTTTCCTGCGGAACCATAATATGAAACTGTTTAATATTAAAATGATCGAAAACAGCGTTACTCCAATCGAGAATAACATTTCGCTGTGTCTGCCGGATGCGTAACCCATTTCCATAGCGATTGTAGCAGTTAGTGTTCTTACACTTTCCAATGGGTTAATCGTAAGATGAGGCGAATTTCCCGCTACAAGGATTACCGCCATGGTTTCGCCCACTGCCCTGGAAATGCCAAGGATTACTCCCGCAATAACGCCCGAATTGGCATGGGGCAACACAACTCTCCAGGCAGTCTGCATTTTGCTTGCTCCAAGCGCAAGGCTTGCCTCCCGTACCGATTGCGGCACTGCACGTAACGAGGTTTCTGCGATTGTGATAACGGTTGGCAGTATCATCAATGCCAATACAATTATGGCGGAAAGCAAAGTGTTCCCCGATGGAATATTAAAGGCGCTTCTTACAAACGGAACTATTACCATAAGGCCAAAAAATCCGTAAACTACCGAAGGAATCCCCGCAAGCAGTTCAACGCCTGCACGTAAAATGGAAGCTGTTTTGGGTTTAAGAAACTCCGCCATGAACAAAGCGCATAACAAAGCGATTGGCACACCAAGCAGGATAGCGCCAAAACTTGCAATTAGGGTTCCCACGATCATTGGAAAAATACCGTAAACCTTATCCCTGCTTGGGCGCCAATCAAGTCCGCCGATAAAGCCAAAAATATTGTACGGAGGCTCTGGAAGAATGACGTGTATTCTTTGCTGCAGCGCAGCGATATTTCCCGGCCAACTAATTGTAAAAACATAGGCTTCGGGATAGGTAATAGTTACGTCACCATTATATAAAAATGATACTTTTTTTTCCGGGTCTTTTTCGTTATTATCAATTTTAATTTCCAGTGTATTTTCGATTAAAACATCATTAAAATGATCGTCGCTGATCTGCACTGTTTCCCACGAAGGAAAATCAATAAAAATAGAATTTGTACTAACCAAAACAGAATCATTATTTGGAATATCAATAAATGTATCGTGATTCCGGTAGTTAACGCCATTAACAGTTATATCATCTATTCGCTGGGCAACCAATCTGATGCCCGAATGGGTGGAAGTAAAAAACGGCATCATGCCCTGTGAAAAAACAAACAGTAATATGGCTCCCAATGCCAAAACGGAAAAGAGAGCCACAATACGAAACAGATGTTTAAAAAATATATCTGCCAATTTACGGTTCATGTCGATCTCAATTATACCTTTATCTTGGAGTTATATAACCCCTGTTAGTTACAATAGTTTGTCCTGCAGAACTGAGTATCCACTGCACAAAGGAAGCGCTTTCCAGGTGAACATTATTTCCGGTTAGAACAATAAACGGACGGGCAATTTTATAAGTGCCGCGTGTAACGTTTTCTACAGTTGGAGCAACTCCGCCGACAGAAATGGCTTTGATCGAATCGTTAACCGACCCAAGCGAAATATAACCGATTGCATCCTGATTCTGGGAGATATTTGCCAAAATTGCACCGGTGCTGGTTAATTGGTTGGCTCCGCCAAGCAGTCTGCCCTGAAATCCTGCCAATTCTTCAAATGCGCCCCTTGTTCCAGAACCTTCTTCGCGGCTGACTACTGCAATCGTTGCATTTCTGCCGCCCACTTGGTTCCAGTTTGTAATTGAGCCTGTGTAAATGCCGTATATCTGTTCCAGCGAAAGATTGGACACGGCATTGTCCCTGTTCACAATAACTGCGATGCCGTCAATGGCGATTACTTCGGTTCGTAATCCCCTTCCTTGCTCGGCAGGTGTAAGGTCGCGGCTGGACATTCCAATCTGATATGTTATTCCCGCATTGTTAATCCCATCGCCGGAACCGGTTCCGCTGATGTTGATCCTGACATTGGGTCTGACGTTTGCGTATTCCGCCTGAAGCGCTTCCATTACCGGGGTCACCGATGTTGAACCGCCAATCTCGATTGTGTACGACTCATCAGAGCTGCCCTGAAGCCCCGAACCTCTTCTGCAACCGCTTGCCAAAACAAGAACTGCCATTAATACGACTATTATTTTTGTTTTCATAGTTTTCCTCCTTAAGTAAAAACTAAGGAAAGTGTGTTTTTGCCGTGTTAGGAGAGAATTAGGGAATTGTTAAAATTTGATTAATTATTGATGTATTGACATTATTCTTAATTACAAGTATAGTAAAACTAATACTGGGGTGCTGGATAATATCCGGCTGAGATTGGGCAAATGCCCGGAACCCTTGTCTGATGGCTTTATCAAAAAAGGCCTTAGACGAACCTGATCTGGATAATACCAGCGGAGGGAAAGTTTATTCAATTCAAATTAGAATAAAGCTCCTCCGAATGTTTACCTAAGAGGAGATCTAATTGAAACCGATGCGAAACTGGCTTCCGCTTATCCCCATTGCCGCTTTATTGCTTATCTGGCAATTTTTAAGTACAAGCGGAATTGTCCCCCCATTTTTGCTGCCAAGCCCTTTGCGTGTAATTACAGTCTTTGTTGCAGATTTTCCCCTGCTTATGTGGCATCTGAGCTATACGTTATTTGAAGCTATAACCGGCCTCTCAATTGCTGTTATCGTTGCCTTTGTATTGGCCATAATCATGGATTCCAACCGTTATATCAAACAGTCAATAACTCCAATTTTACTTTTAACACAAACGATGCCGGTAATTGCCATCGCGCCTCTTTTGATTCTATGGATGGGATACGGTCTAACGCCAAAAATAACATTGGTTTTTCTTACTTGTTTTTTTCCGGTAACAATCGGTCTTTTGGGCGCTTTTGCTTCCGCTGATAATGACGCATTACGTCTGCTTCAATCGATGGGCGCAAAAAAATGGCAGTTATACCGCTACATTAAGATTCCTCAAAGCCTTCCGGCATTTTTTTCGGGACTAAAAATAGCCGCTTCTTATTCAATTATTGGAGCTGTCGTAGCAGAATGGCTCGGCGGAAATGCAGGGCTAGGGGTTTACATGATTCGCGTGAGAAGGACATATTCGTTTGACAAAATGTTTGCGGTGATTTTTTTGGTTTCTTTGTTGAGTTTGGTTTTAATTAGGTTGGTTTCGTTTATAGAGTTTAAATCAATGCCTTGGAGGAAAAAAACAAATGAAATGTAGCCAAAAAAGCAGAAATGTATGCCTAAAGGGTTTGCTTGGGGACCCGTCGGGCGGTCAAAAGCACCATTTCATGGCACTTTTACCGCCCGACACCCCTCAAGCAGTTCTTTCAGCATACATTTCTGCGGTTATCGACTTGCAATTATTTTATGGAGAACACAAATGAAAATTTAAATATATTGTGTTGTGGTTTTTAGTTCAATTATTTTTAAGGAGAGGAAAGTTATGAAAACGAAAATTTTAGTGGTTGGGTTGGTGGTTGCAATCATGATTGGCTTTGCTGGTTGTGGAAAAGATGATGGAACAATTCGGGTTTTGCTGGATTGGACGCCGAATACGAATCATACGGGGTTGTATGTGGCGTTGGATAAAGGGTGGTTTGCGGAAGAAGGGCTGCAAGTTACCATTACGCAGCCGCCGGAGGATAATGCGCTGATGCTTTTGGCGTCGCAGAGGGCTGAATTTGCTTTTACGTTTCAGGAGTGGCTGGGGCCGGCTATTGCAAGGGAGCGGGATTCGCTTCCAATAACGACTGTCGCAGCTGTAATTAGTCACAACACATCGGGGATTATGTCGTTAAAAGAGAGCGGTATCGAAAGGCCTGCGGATCTGTCCGGCAAACGTTACGCTACCTGGGATATGCCTGTTGTAACAGCCATTATACGTTATATTGTCGAAAAAGATGGCGGAGATTTTGACTCAATAAAAATGATTCCTAATTTTGCAATGGATGTCATTTCCGCTCTGCAAACTGATGTTGATGCAGTTTGGGTTTTTTACGCATTTGACGGAATTCCGGCAGAAATTAATGGTATAGAGTTTAATTACATTGATTTGGGAGCTTTTGACAGTCTGCTCGATTTTTATACGCCAATACTTGTTACAAATACAAATTGGGCTGCCAACAATCCCGAAATCGTAAAAAAATTCATGAGAGCAGCCAGTCGTGGCTACAATTTTGCAATTGAGTATCCGCAGGAAGCAGCAGAAATTCTTTTGCGGCATGCGCCCGAGCTGGGCAGGGAGATTGTCTTACGAAGCCAGGAATATCTGCAAACCCGCTATCAGGGCAGTGCAGCACGCTGGGGAGAAATCGATCCGGAAAGATGGGGCGGTTTTTACAGATGGATGTATGAACAGGGTTTGCTGGAAGTGGACATAGGCACAGGCGGCTTCACCAACGAATTTCTACCTTAACTGTAGGGATAATAATGGGGAGAATTTTTAGCTGCGAAGGTATTACCAAAAACTTTGATGACGTACCGGTTGTCGAAAACATCAGTCTGGAAATTCCGGAAGGGGGGTTCATCTCTCTTTTGGGGCCTTCGGGTATTGGGAAAACAACTCTTTTTAATGTTCTTGCCGGCGTTGAAAAACCCGACGCCGGCAAAGTGTTTTTAAACAACGAAGATATCACAGGTATAAGCGGGAAAGTGAGTTACATGTTACAAAAGGATTTACTCCTGGAATACCGTACTGTGATAGACAATGTGATTCTGCCGCTTTTGATTCGCGGAGAAAAGAAAACCCCTGCCCGCGAATTCGCCGCCGGTTTTTTTCCCATGTTTGGTTTGGCTGGATACGAAAAAAAGTACCCCAACGAGCTTTCCGGCGGAATGCGCCAGCGCGCTGCTTTACTTCGTACTTGTTTGACCACATACAAAGAAAACCAGACAAACCCCATCATTCTTTTGGACGAACCTTTTTCCGCACTGGATGCAATTACCCGCCGAAAAATGCAATTATGGTATGCCGAAATCGCAGAAAAAATGACAATATCTACCTTTTTTATTACTCATGATGTCGAAGAAGCACTTGCCTTATCCGATACGATTTACATTATGAATGGCAAGCTTGGTGCAATAGCACCGGGTGTAATTGCACATAAAATCGATGTTCAACCGCCCCGCCCTAGGGACGCAGACTTTGCCGTATCAAGGGAATTTGTCGAACAAAAGCGGTTTATTTTGGAAACGATTGGGGTGTAGTACTCAATTGATGTAACTGTTAATTGCCTCTTGAACTGTTGCATTTAGTGATTTCCCCTGCGACAATGAATAAACAACTAGCTGCCTGTGAAGAGTTGGTTCTATCCGCACGTTAAATGTACCCTTGTACGCCTTTTCCGGTTCTTTTCCCATTTCGGCGCAAGTTTCGAGATAATCATTCACAGCTTCCATGAAGTCCCCACGCAGGCTTTCGGCGCACTTCCCATGGTATGTGATGTGGTCATTAATACCTATTATCCTGCCATGGAAAATATTGTCTTCTTCGGAGAATTCTACACTCCCAAAATATCCTTTATAATTCAGAGTATTTTTCATAATAAACCCTCCTGTTTAAGTTCATCAATAATTTCTTTTACTTGATAATGTAACAGCTCTTTGCGTGGATGCGGCTTATGCATCTTAAAGATCTTTTCTCCATTTATAAACCCTATACGTGAGCCGCTTGTTTTTCCCTTATTGGACAAGACATATCCGCAAAGTTCCATAAGAGTTTTAGCTTCATCGAATGTAAAGTCCTTTGGTTTAGACTTCAGGCGGGCGATTAACTTTTGTTTTTTACTCACTATTACTTCCCTAACTATAATATACTATAAAGGAAACAAGATTGCAACTGTTTTTTAGTTGCAAAATGAAACAAGATAGTTTGCTATTTTCATACGTGTGTAAAAATAGTAAAAACCCCCCTTGACATTTTTTCGATTTCTGTAATACAATCAAGATAAAATGCCGGTAGTGCGGCAAAAAAAACTAGGAGATTCAATTATGAAAAAAATGTTAGCTTTAGGTTTGGTGCTGGCGTTCTTGACCCCAGCCCTTTTCGCAGACGATGCCATGGTAATGCCCGCAGGCGTAGGCAGATTTTACGTGGCTCCAATTTTTTCCTTTGCCCCTGGCGCTTATGACGAAAAAGGAAAACTTCAAAAATTTGATGATGGCTCTGTACAGGTTTTTAACCTGGGTTTTGCCCTGGAATATGGTGTAAACAGCTGGATTACTGCCGCTATCCAATGGGTACCGGGCTGGACCATGTGGTCAGATATAGAAGCTGCCAGTGAAATCAAAAAAAGTAATACAAACGGTGTAGCGGATATTTTTGCAGGTGCAAAATTCCAAATAGTTGGTGCAAATGCCCCAGTAGTAAATGAAGACATGCGGTTTGCTGTTGCCCTTGGAGCTATTATCCCCTTGCCAGGCCCCGATTTTGAAAAAGAAATTGCAAACGTAGGACTTGGAAAAGATGCAACACTCGCTAATATGGACAATCATGTATTTGCAGCAGGCGCCAGATTCGCTTTTGACTATATCATTAACGATAAATTCTTTATCAACTTGTACAACGAAACCAGATTATATCCGGTTAAAGGAGACTTGAAAAAGCATGGCCCAACCTTGGCAGGACTTCCTGGAGGGATTGCTGAAGAAGTATACATAGGCACAATGATAGCCACCGGCGGTAATGAAACTGCCGCTGGATTGGCAGCATTGAATGCAATGACTCTTGCAGCAGCTGGTCTAGCAGACGCTACAGGTGAAGTAAATTATAGATACCGGTTGAATTTTGAAATTGAACCAGCTTATTCAACTTTTATTGCTGATGGAATTCGGCTCTCTGCTGGTCTCCCAATAAACTACACATTCACTCCTGCCCCAAAAATCTCTGTAAGTGGAGTTGATACTACTAATGCTGAACTTAATGCAATTTTAAATGCGGCAACAGGAGGAACTGGTCCAATAAATCTGGAAAATACACTTCTTGGCGCACTTGCAGAAAAAGATTCACAGCTCCTGTACGTAGGCCCAAATATTGGGATTTTCGTTATGACACTTCCCTTGCCAATGGAATTTAAATTCACCTACAACTTACCTGTTTGGGGCAAAAATGCCAATGCGACACACAATGCAATTTTCCAAATAAGAGCATATTTCGCTTTTTAATTAATGTTTAATGCGTAGTTAAGACGGGTCCTGCGGGGCCCGTTTTTTTTTGGTGTTAACAAATGCTACAGTGATTAAGTTCACTGTTCAGCAGGTGGCGCAAAGCCCTTGCCAGCGACATTCGGTGAGACAGCTAGGACACCACAAGTTCCAAATAACAATTTAAATTCCAAATAACTGTGCGAAAATTAACGTCTCATCCGTCCGGGAGTTTGTAGGAAAAGGTTATTTCGCAAAAGTTTTCTTTTTTTTATCTCGCGGAGACGCAAAGAACGCAGAGAGCGCAGAGTTTTTATTTATAATATTACTATATTTACCAATAAATCTTTGTTTTTGAACGATTATTTTATTTATTTAATAATTTTCTCTGCGTTCTCTGCGCCTCTGCGTCTCTGCGAGTGATAAATAACATGAACCCCATTTATGCGACAGTTAATCTACAGACTCCGGAGCAGGCGAGGGCTTTGCGCCGCCTGCATGCCGGAGAACCAAATCACTTTGAATTGGGAAAAAACCCCTCATAACTCAATCCCCGTTTTTTGTATTTCTGGTAGAAAATCTGCATAATCTTCATTCGAGACTAAAATATGCGGCTCTATTCTAAAATCCACACTTTTCCGTAACCGCCAAATTGGCACAATTGTTTCTTCGTAATTTCCTACCCACTCATTCACAATTAAAGCAATATCAATATCGCTGTCTTTTTTGGGATTTCCATTCGCATGAGAACCAAATAGATAGGCTTTATTGATTTTCATTGGAAAATGGCTTGTTTTAACAAGTTCTAAATATTTTTTTGCAATTGATATTATATCTTCTCTTTTGTCCATTGTATAAAGATTATGTCCATTTTTTATAAGTGTTTCAGCAACAGCAAAATCATTATTTGATAGATCTGTCCAATAATTTATTTTTTCATTTTTTGTCATTAATCCCTCTATACCTAGTATTATATAAATGAAATACCACGAATTCAACCTAGCTAATTGCCAATTAGAAAGGGTCCTGCGGGGCCCGTTTTTGTTGTTGTTAACAAATCAACATTGCTTCTGCTCACTGTTCAGCAGGCATGCCGGAGAACCAAATCACTTTGAATTTGGGTATTAAAAGTTATACGACATTACAAAAATTCCGGTGTATAAAAAAGTATATCTGTTTAAAATGATACTTGCTTTTTCTATTATACTAAGATATATTATTAACATGCCAGAAATAAGCTGTTTTTTGGGTATATCCATAGCAATGTATTTTGATGATCATAATCCTCCGCATTTTCATGTAAAATACAATGAATTTAGGGCTCTTATTTCGATTAATGAGCTAAAAATAATTGATGGTAATTTACCGCCTCGCGTATTAGGGTTGGTTACTGAATGGGCTGGAATACATAAAAATGAATTATTGGAAAATTGGGATATGGCGCAAAAAACAGGAAAATGGTTTAAAATAGAACCATTGGTTTAGGAGGAAAACAAATGATTTGGGTAGTAAAAGCAGAATTAAAGGATTTATATAACGTATTTGTGGAATTTAATGACGGAATGAGTGGCATTATTGATTTTAAGGAAAAATTGGAAAAAGATCATAGGCAAATTATTAAAGAATTATTGGATATAAATAAATTTAAAACTGTAAAGGTTAACTTAGATACATTATGTTGGGATAATGGTGTAGATTTTGCACCAGAATACTTATACGAAAAAATAATTACGGAAAATAAAAAAGTTGCATAATGGAGTCTAATGAATCCTGTGTGCCGGAGAACCAAATCACTTTGAATTGGGGGTATATGTTGTCATTTACTCCTTATTGCGTTATAATACATTTATGAACGAAATCCAAGAAAATATGTCAGTAAACAGTGAATTACTGGCTGTTAAAGATATAATTCTAAAAACCGTTAATTGCGAAAAAATTTATCTTTTTGGCTCATATATTAATAATACGCATCGAGAAAACAGCGACTATGATTTATACGTTGTACTAAATAACGATAGTGAAAACCCGGTATTTGCCGAACAAAACATCTATAGGAATTTATCAAAACGTAAAGGACGGCATACCCCTGTTGATGTACTAGCAGAAAATAAAACTAAATTTAATAACCTTTGCGTATTACCAACAATGGAGCGGAAAATCGTTAGAGAAGGGGTTCTTTTATATGACACTACAGGACTTGCTTAACCAATGGTTTGAAATAGCAGCCGATGATTTGGATGTTGCTAATGGTTGTTTGGAAAAATATCATCCGCCTAAATTAGCTATTGCTTGCTATCATTTTCAGCAATCAGCAGAAAAATCGCTTAAAGGTTTTTTAACTTATTGTGATATTGAACCGCCGCATATTCACAATCTTGATGAACTCTGTAAAATATGTATAGAACATGATGCGTCATTTGCTAAAATTCTTGAGTTATGCAACGACTTAAATCCATATAGCGTGATAACAAGATATCCAAAAGAGAAAGAAATTACTGAACATATGGCCATTACAGCAAGTCAGCAAGCGCAAAAGATATATGATTTTTGTTTAGCAAAAGTGGCAGACTGATCTGGTGTCCTGTGGGGCCCGTTTTTTTGCTGTTCACTGTTCAGCAGGCATACCGGAGAACTAAATCACTTTGAATTTGGGGTACTCCTTATATTGACACCACAGGGGTTACACAGTAAACTTAATAATGATTCAGTCCTTTAAACACAAAGGCTTGGAACAGTTTTTCAAAACAGGCACAAAGAAAGGTATACAGTTTGAGCATGCTGGAAAAATTGCCCGTATTTTAGACCGTCTGGATGCCAGTATTTCACCTGCTGACATGAACCTGCCGGGGTACCGTCTGCATGAACTTAAAGGACAAGAAACAGGTACTTGGAGTGTAACAGTCAATGCAAACTGGCGAATTACATTTCAGTTTAAAGACAAAAATGTTGTCGTGGTAGATTATCAGGATTATCATTAAGGAGGTTTTATGGAAAGATCACGAAAACCGGTTCATCCAGGAAATGTATTTATGCATGATGTCCTTATTCCTTTAGAATTAACACTTACTGATGCATCCAGAATGATGGGAATAACACGAAAAACACTTTCAGAATTTGTTAATGAAAAATCATCATGTACTGTACAAATGGCGCTCAGGATAGCAAAAGTTACCAAAACCAGTGCAGAAAGCTGGCTTGTAATGCAATTAAAATTAGACCTCTGGAAAGCTAGCCAGAAAAAACTCAGTAGAATTCGGGAATTTCCAAAAATTGCGGTATAATAGAAAAAGATGTTATCTATATTATTAAAACCTTTTTATTTATTTAAACGGCGATTTCCTCTTATCTCTTATATCATAAACAGAATTGTTACCATGCTGATAATGCTCTTTTTGCTGGGTCTTGCTGTCTTTGGATTGATGGCGCTTGCCCCCGGCGATATTGTCGACCAAATCAGGATAAACCAGATATTCGGAGAAGCTCACGGAAGAATTGGGCAAAATATGGAGGCAATGAACAACGAACAGCTTGCAGCCTACCGTGCCGAACTTGGTCTTGATCAGCCGTTTTACATACAGTATTTCCGGTGGCTTAACCGTGTCATTGTTCATGGGGATCTGGGGGTAGGCCTCATTTCCCGTGCGCCGGTTGCATCTTTGATTTCTTCAAGATTGATGAATTCGTTGGTACTCAATTTAATTTCGCTGGTCTTTATTACAATCTTTTCTTTTATACTGGGCGTGTATTTTTCGACAAAAGCGGGGACAAGAACTGATTATGCTGTTACTTTTTTTGCGCTTGTTCTTCATGCGTTCCCAGGACTTTTGCTTTTGATCCTTCTGCAGTTATTTGCTTCTGTATCGGGGCTTTTTCCAGTTACGGCATACCCGCCGTTTCCGTTTTCGGAAGCTCCTGCAAGGTTTGTTTTCTCCTACATGCACCACATTTTTCTCCCGCTTATGGCTGCCTTTTTGGGCGGGATTGGCGGTTCTTTGCGTATGATCCGTGCAACCATGCTTGACCAGCTGGGACAGCCCTACATTACAAGTTTACGATCCCGCGGAATTGCAGAGTGGCGTATCTATTTTGCACATGCCTTTCGCAATACGCTTAACCCCTACATCACAGGAAGCGCAAATATGCTGGCCGGCCTTTTTTCCGGCTCACTAATATTGGAGATAATTTTTGCATATCCAGGCATCGGCAGACTTATGTACCAGGCAATCAGGGAGCAGGATATTAATCTTGTTCTTGCAAATATAATGTTTATTTCGTTCCTTGTATTGGTTGGCATGGCATTAGCCGACATCGCTCTGGCATTGGTAGATCCCCGTATCAGGTACGGGAAAGAGTAGTACCGTTATGAGGTTATCGTGAAAAAGTTTGCCATATATATGAAAACACGCCCTGTCGCGTTAGTCTCATTTATCTGTCTTGTAATTCTTTACATCATGATGATCTTTGCCGAATTTTTCGCTCCTTATTCGCCCAATACATCTTTTGCAGATATGAGTTACCATCCGCCCAATGTCCGTTTTTATCAGGGAAGGCTTCAAGCGCAGGAATTTCGCGTAACAAATTACGTTGCAAGAACTTATGCACGGGTTCGCGATTTATATACGCC
>JAITFY010000011.1 GCA_031281025.1 Treponema sp.
GCCCCGGAGTAATGCAAGCTATAGACAGCTTTGTACAGCGCGGCGGAACTTTTGCCGCCACGTATATCTGCGGACAAGTTGACGAAAACGACCTTTGTTTTCTTGGCGGCTTTCCCGGTCCGCTTCGGGGGACGCTGGGCATCTGGTGCGAAGAAGTTGACGCACTGTATCCGGAAGATTGCAACAGCCTGAACTGGAATGGCAAGAACTATGCAGTACACGATTTGTGCGAACTTATCCACGCAGAAAGCGCGCAAACATTGGGCACTTATGGCAGCGACTTTTACGCAGGGCAGCCTGCACTTACGGTAAACAATGTTGGGAAAGGCAAAGCGTACTTTATCGCTGCCCGCACAGGCGCAGACTTTATCAAAGATTTTTACCAAATGCTGGTAAAAGAAAGCGGGGTAAAACGCGCGTTCCAGGCAGAACTTCCCAAAGGAGTAACCGCACAAGTTCGCAGCGACGGCAAAACCGACTACGTTTTCCTGATGAACTTTAATCCATCGCCAGTGTTAGTAAACTGCGGGGAGCAGGGGGAAAAAAACCTTTCGCCCTTTGAGTGCGTAATTCTTGAATTACAAAAAAACTGAATAATCTAAAAAACAGTTGCTTTTTTACAAGAGTGTGATATAATTATCTTTTAAGCAGTGGCAAATAATATTTGTAAAATAGGGAGGTAAACAGTTTGACTTTCCATAAAATGGCTGATATTACTAGAAAAATTCATTACCCCCCCCCCCCCAAATAGATTATTCCCAATTAACAGCATTAAATCATCTTATTCTCAATATACACAAGGAGGCTCATTTATGAAAAAAATGAGAAAATCGGTTTGCTTCATTGTGCTTGCAGCAGTAGTGTTTGCGGCGATGATAGCATGCGGAACTGCCGGTGCTGGCAGGGACTTACCCCAGTACACACAGGCTGGTTGGAAAAACGTTAAAATTGTTGCCGGCGGGATGGCTACAGGCGTTATTTTTAGTACAGCTCAACAGGATCTTATATATGTAAGAACTGATATGGGCGGCGCTTATCGCTGGAATCCCGTGAACAATTCCTGGATACCGCTTACCGACTTTGCCGGTATAGAGGACTACGGGCGGCTGGGCATTTCCAGCATCGCTGCCTGTCCAGTTGATGCAAACCGCGTAGTTATTGCATCGGGGACGTATACCAACGACTGGGATGGAACACCGTCTCAGATGCTGGTTTCCGAAGATTTTGGCAATACCTTTACCCGTGTGGACATGCCCTTTAAGATGGGCGGCAATATGCCAGGGCGGGGCGCTGGAGAGCGGCTTGCCATCGATCCCAACGACAACCGTGTCGTGTATTTTGGCTCGTACGGCGATGGCCTGTGGCGCAGCCGCGATTACGGCCATACCTGGCATGAAGTAACTTCCTTTCCAACAAAGGGAAATGTTTACGACTATGGTTTTACCTACTGGGTAGATAACAATTTTAAGCATTTCCACGGCATCATGTGGGTGCTTTTTGATCCAGCTTCCGGCACACCCGGCAGCGGCTCACAAAATATTTATGTAGGAGTAGCCGACAGCCGCCATACGATTTACGAATCCACCGATGGAGGTCTAACCTGGCGCCCGCTGGAAGGCCAGCCCAACAGGAATATCCTTAATGAAACAGAACATGCCCACTACAGAGGCCCGGATGGCGAGCCGGTAGAGAGCTGCCCCTGCGATAAGTATTATCCAATTAGAGCAGTTTACTCCCCAGACGGCGCATTGGTAACTGCATGGAATCACGGGTTTGGCCCTTACGAATCCAGTTTTCAGGGCGGAGCAATCTGGAAATATTTCTTTGAAACAAAAACATGGGTAAACATCAGTCTGCCTCCAAGTGATTTTTACGATGCCAACGACCACAAAACTTCCGACAGGGGAGTGGGCGCAGTGTCCGTTGACTGGCAGAATCCCAATAACCTGCTTGCCACTACTTTAAATAGCTGGTGGCCTGACGAAACCATATACCGCTCTAAAGACGGCGGCAGAAGCTGGGATCCAATTTGGTTCCTGGACGGCTGGCCCAACAGAGTTAACAAATACACATTAGACATTAGCGTATCTCCCTGGCTGGACTGGGGTGAGCAAAAAGAACTACCCGAACAAAACCCCAAACTTGGCTGGTGTATGGCAGTTATCTCTATAGATCCATTTAATCCCGACAGAATGATGTACACAACCGGCGCGACCGTTTACGGCACCAACAACCTTACCGACTGGGATCGCGGCAGGAGGATTCGCATCGAAGTAATGGCCGAAGGAATCGAGCATACCGCTGTTTTGGCGCTGGTTGCTCCCACTCAGGGCCCGCTATTGTACAGCGGAATGGGTGACATAGGCGGTTTTGTTCATACAAACCTTACCCGTGCGCCCAACATGATCGTTAATCCCAAAATTGACGGAGTAAACTCAATTGACTATGCGGCAAACAGGCCCTCGTACGTTATACGCATGGGCGGAGACTCTGAGTGGACAGACGAAGGCGGCAGGGACTTTAGCGCATTGGGAATCAGTAACGATTTTGGAAGAACCTGGAAACCGGCATTAACT
This sequence comes from Treponema sp., assembly GCA_031281025.1. GTDB lineage: Bacteria > Spirochaetota > Spirochaetia > Treponematales > Breznakiellaceae > WQXQ01. The sequence goes on from JAITFY010000011.1 coordinate 2,577, forward strand.
TACCTTGAAGGAGCTCAGACAGGCTGGAGCGGCGTTGTTGCCGTATCGGCCGATGCAAGAGTTATTGTCTGGGCGCCGGAAAACATGGTTGCCCATTGGAGTAACAACGAAGGCAGAGCCTGGACTGCCTCTGCCGGCTTGCCTTCTGGAACCAAAGTTGTATCCGACAGAGTAAACCCCAATATATTTTACGCTTTTGGCAGCAGAGCAGCTTACAGAAGTACCGATGCAGGCAGAACCTTTACTGTAATGAACGATTCGTTTATTAACGGCGAAGTAACCAAAAGCAGCTTTAAAGCAGCCGTTGGTTTGGAAGGCCATTTATGGCTTGCCGCCGGAGACGCAGGCCTTTACCACTCAATGGATGGAGGAAGAACCTGGGAACAATACGAAGGTTTTGACACCGTACCGGTAATCGGACTTGGCAGAGCTGCTCCTGGCGCAGACTATCAGGCATTGTACACAAATGCAAAGCTAAACGGCCAGTGGGGCATTTACCGCTCGGACGACAAAGGCCAAAACTGGATACGGATTAACGACGATACCCAGCAATTTGGCGCGGCGGATACAGCAATTACCGGATGCCCCAGAGTTTACGGCAGAGTATACCTTGCTACAAACGGACGCGGCATACAATGGCGTGATTTGGAATAAAGAAAAATTTATTTAAAGCTGCCCGTATGGGCAGCAAAAAAATTGCGGAGGAATTTTATGAAAAAATTTTTATGGATTGCAGCGTTTTTTACAGCGCTGGCATTGATTGTAACCGGATGTCCTTCTGGCGGCGGCGACAAAAAGAAGGGAGGAGACGGAGAACTGGTGCTCTTTGAAGACGGAGCATGGAATACTACGTTGGTAAATCCCAGGGCTGAACTTGAAGTCGATGGAGCCCCCAATATACCCCTTGTTCCCACTTCTCTTGGAATTACGATTGCGGATCCGGAATTTCCTGGCGAACCAATTCCGCCAAGCCAAACGGTTGATTTCCGTTTTGATATGATTGATGCCAGTGATTATACCAAACTGATCATCGAATTTGAAGGTCCGGCTTTTTACGGCTCACTGGGAGGCATTTACGCCCAACAGCCTACTTTATTCAGGCCGCCTTATGATGATGACAGCGATGATCCAGAAAACCCTACTAATGCGCTTGGTGAAACTGCACCGGACGGGCTTAAGTTAATTGTTGGTACAGGCGGTTTATCAGCTAATTCTGATTGGCAAGAACTGGTACTTACAGAAGGCCTCATCAGCAATACTCTCGAAATCGGTTTTGCCAGACTTGGAGTTCAGGCTTGGCCTAATGAATATGCTCCTAATGCTGTTCTTGCTGTCGTTCAGGATAGTTTACAGTGGTTTGACGGCTTTCATCTTCTAAACGTTAACGAAGTAATCACAGTTACAAAAATCACTTTGGCAGGCGGGACAATTAAAGAGCCGGAGCTTGTTGACGTATCTGACATAATTCAGGGTAATAACCCTGTGATCGTTGGGACGGGTGATGGTAGTTATGAAATACTTGAAGATGCTTCTGAGCCGACTTTGAGGCTTTTCCCGAATGCAAGTGGCGAATACAGGCTCACAGTCAATTTTGATGAAGATGATCTTTACGACCTTAGCAATTACGGCCAGGTCGGTGTGGTGTTCACTACAGAAGGCACAATCAATTCAGTTAATGGGTTTAACATAGTCTTCAGGATCGAAGATGAAAGTGGCGCAACAAAAAGGGCCGGAGTTGAAACAGATAATGCAAGTGCCGGTACAGTTACCCTTTGTTTCCTTGAAGATCATACTGATTTCGGCGGCTGGCTGGATGCCAAACTTGCCTTTAACCAATTTGGATTAAATGCCATTGGTTTTGAACTTTGGACAAACATTGGCGGTACTCATATAGACATTACAGAAATTTTCTTTGAAGGCCCCCCGCCTACTTACCCGGTGTTTGCTTCAGTCGAAGGCGATGACATCGACGGTAAAGAAGGCGAAGCCTTGGATCAGCAGGAGCTTACAATCAAGCTGCCGGCTGGCGCGGAGTTTATCGCTAGTGCTGGCTGGGCCGGTGCAATCACCGCCTCAACCCAAGACTGGATAACAAACGCTCCTGATGGCATAGACCAAGTTGTTGCCCGCACCAATAATAACACAGCTACAATCACGCTTACAGGCACACCTGATGAATTCAGCTCTGCGGTTTTGGAAATCACCATTCCCAAGGAGTTCATAGATGGCGCAACTGTAAACATGAAGGTAGCCAACAACAGTGATATAAAATTTGCCATTGCTACAGCATTTGACCCAGGCGGCGAGAAAACTGGTACAAAAGAGCTCCCTGTTAACTTTGGGACGATCGATGGAGAGCCCATTTCTGGTAAAGTTACTGTAGTGCTTTCCGACAACACTAGATGGCTTGAAACAGAACAAAAACTTGTTCTTCTTAACCCTGGCACCGGCTTCGAAGTGGATTTTGATTTTGAAAACGCTGTTGATGTATCGTCTGATAAAATTAACGGTATCTTGTTCGATATAGAAGATTGGAATGGCACTGCTTTTTTTGATGCTAGCGGAAATTGGAACATAATATGGGGAGGCGTTGGCGGCGGTAACAACTGGGGAGTTTCTGCAGGATTCTGGGGTCTATTTGCTGATAGAGGTGGAGCAGGTTCATCAATTACGGCGTTAGACTCAATGCGACTTTGGTCTGGTAACGCAGTCGGGCCATTTGTTGTTATCAGCGGTTTTGATGTCGAATTAGGCGGTAGTGGTGGCGCTGTCGATTCGATGGTGCTGTTTGAAGACGGAGAATGGGCGCAAGAAGTTACTGGTGGCGTGGTCAGGATAGAAGGTGGAGCAGATATTTCATGGGCTGAAGGCAAATTCACGCTTCAGGCACCAGATGCTCAGGAGTTCTTTGAAATTCAATTTGATGCATTGGATATAAGTGCTTACGACACCTTGATCATTGGTAATGCTAATGCTGAAACTCTCGAATACTTTGCTATTGGTTTAGATAGTGAAGGTCAAAGCATAGATATAGAATGGGGTGGTGGAAGAGGTCTCAGCTTTGAATGGGAACGTACCGTTATACCTCTTGGCGGTTTCGATATTGATAAAACCAAGTTTACCGGTATTTTCATAGCCCTTAATGCCAATGACATGCTGGCTATTACCAAAATTTGGCTTGAAGCACGAGGCGAATCCGATCCCGGCGGCGAGACTTCAGGCACCATTACACTCAATGGGACGGACTTGGCAATGATTGATTGGGATGATGACGACTTTGATGCTACCGGATCAGTCATGACAGTAGAGCTTTCTGAGTACGTACGATGGGATGCCTCTAATAACACAATTATTCTTCTTAATGATGGGAGTGGTTACAAAGTAACATTTTTAATTAATCCTGCTTTTGATATGACTGGATTAAAAGGTATCCAATTTGGTAATCATGGTACAAGCTTTCATACTCAGGGGAATTTTAATATCACATTAAAAGACGGTACTACTTCTGTAATGGAAACCGACTGGGGAGGTCCGTGGGGCACATGGATTGATAAACCAGCAACAATGGATACGTTAACTGAAATTGAACTTTGGACTGAAAGCCAAACTGGAGTTGTTCGTATTGGATGGATCAATTTTGAGCTAGAATAGTGGATTATGCCAGAAAGCCGGGGGTGACCCCCGGCTTTAAACAGCGTTTTAAACCCAGCGCCTGAATTGGGCGCCGGGTTTGTTTTAATTGTTAGGAGCTGTCCTTAACTGCCGCAGGCCGGCGGTTAGGGGCAGCGGTCTTTTGTTATTTGTAGTGGTATTTGCAGGAGACAACAACAACGTGATCAGAAAAAACTTTGTAAACCAAGCGGTGCTCTTGGGTAATACGGCGGGACCAATGCCCCGACCAATTTCCTTTGAGGGGTTCCGGTTTGCCGGTTCCGCGAAAGGGGTTTCGCTGTATTTCGGTTATCAGAGTGTTAATTTTTGTGAAGATTTTTTTGTCGTCTTCGGCCCATTGGTAGTATTCTTTAAAGGCGGTCTCTTCAAAGCTGATCATTCCGATGCTGCCAACTGTTCAGCACGTTTGATTGCCTGGTTAAGAGTTTCAAAAGTTATAACTTTGCCTTGTTTAACGTTTTCGATAGCTCTATCCAAATGCTCGCGGTTAGCGGGAGAACTGGAAAGATATTCGGTTGCATCTGGTTCCTTAACCATTATATTTGCGTTCTGCTCTGTAGATGCTTCTTTACAGTACATTGTTTTCATACTACAGAATTATAACATAATGATAAAAAAATTCAAGAGAAAATAACCATATAAATATGTTGATATATATTTTTAAAAAAAAATAAAGTTAAGGAGAAAAACAGTTATGATTAAAAAACTTACAATGCTGTTTCTGGTTTTGATTTTATCAACAAACCTGTACGCCCAAAGACCAACGGAAAGCGGCGACGAACTTACTGTTGGTAGAACTGCAACGCTGGGGGTAGAAGCAACAACAGCTTTTGCCTGGGATTTGGATAGTCATTCCACAGGGCTGGAAACAAAGGTTGGTATGGAATTAATATTCCCCCTGTTTCCAACTGCCGACAGGGGAATCATTCCTGACGAAAATGAAACTGGTCCTCACGTACGGCTTGTTCTTAAAGATGCTACTTTTCTTTGGCGTTATATATATGCAACAACTCCGGGAGCGGGCGGCAACTTTGAACAGGACAGCTTTAACCCCTGGGGGCAAACAAGGCCGCTGATCCTCACTTTTGATACCTTCATGGCGGATGTTGTATGGGAAAATTACTTTTTTAGGGTAGCGGGAACCAGTAGTGTAATGCGGGTTAATCAGGCATCGCTAATTTCAATTTTTGATGATGTAATGGATGCCAGAGACCGCTATTACCGCAGAAGTTCTACCCGCGCTCTGTGGTTTGATGAACGCTATAATGTCCAGAATTTCCCATTGCTCAGGGAAAAAATGTCGCGTGACTTTCTTGATGTAGATTACCGCTCGCGCAATGATGTTTCTGGAATACTTGCCGGTGGTGTGGAGTATGACTGGTTTAGTGTTGTCCTTAAAGCTGCATCAAATAAAAGAGGCCAGGACAATGAAGACAATGCATGGCTTTTTGGTATGGATGTGGAACTGCTTCCAATGGAAAACCTAAAGGTTGAGTTTACCAGTTTAGCAGGTTTAAATTACGATAAAACCATCAGAGGCGAAAACCCTGTGGCTTTTGGAACTTCTGCAGAATACCGGATGCCGTTTTCCGAAACGCTCATATTTGCACCCAAAGCGGGATTTGATTTTTCCCACGAGACTGTCTCAAAAGACAGCCAATGGGAACTAGGTGTGGGAGCATTGCTTTACACTCGCGGCCAGGACTTTCTGCTTTCCAGCCGCTTATTGGACTGGGACAATGTTATTCCAGCAGGCTTTTCCGCCTCTTTAAACATTAACCACAATAACTACTTTAACGTAATGCTGTCATGGTTTGATCCTGCCGGACGTGATTCCGTGATACCCAACTTTGGCGGCTTTTTGCAGCTTGAACTTGGCGATTTATTTGGACAAGGTACCACAGGGCCGGATTATGCAATACTTGCCCAGATTGAATACTCCATCGAAGAAAAAATAACTCCTTATGTACGCGTTGGTTATATGCCGGAGTTTCATGCAGGCCAAAACGATGCCATTACAGGTGATTATCTTTTAAAGGGAGCTGTGGGCGTTTTTCTTACACCCATACATTTCTTTTCTGTAGATATCCGCTACGAAATGGACAGGAAATTGCTTACCGATGGCGGCGGCATGGAGTCTGTCAGAAACCTGTTCAGCACTGTGTTCACTATCCGAATGTAACGGAGGTGCAAAATGAAAAAAAACATTTGTGCCTTTCTGTGCGCGGTATTGTTTCTGTCCGGCGGCTCTTTGGTTTTTGCAGATATTGCCATTCCATTTTTTGGGAATAACAATTTTACAATTGATGTAAATACCACTTTTTCCTCGAACTTGAACAATGGCGCAACGGGTCTGGAAACCGAAGCAGGCATTGGTTTGTGGTTTGAGTATGCACCGTATCAGGATCGAAACATTACCCCGCAGCGCGACATTTTGTCGGTATCCCTGCGGCTTGCAAATTCCGCCTTTTATGCCTGGCGCGGTTATGAAGATATTGATATTCCTACCTATGGTTCTGTTGATGTCGCGGACTTTATGCGGCCGGATCAGATCGTAGGTATTTGGTTTGATACCTTTATCGCCCAGCTTGAATACAACCAGTTTTGGATACGGATAGCAGGTCTTGAGCCGGAGATAAGTCTTTCTCAGGCATCAATTAGATCCGTAATGGACCCGCTGATAAATAACCGCACTGCTGCGGATAAAAACTCGCTGCCCCTGCCGCTTTTTTATGCAGGCGACTATTATAATGGCACAGGCGGTATTATTTCGGTAATTAACCGCGATATTGTAAACCTAAACCGCCGCGAAGTAGTCATAGCAGGAAACATGAGCGCTGGAGTAAAAACCGATACTTTTGACTTTAGTATCAAAGCCGGTTCCTGGAAAAAAGCCGAAGAAAATACCGAAAATTCATGGGTAGGCGGCGGAGACTTTTCCTGGCGGCCCGATCTAAGCAACTTTATCACCGTTTCTTTTTTAACTGCGGTAAATTACGGCGAAGTTGATGTCGAAAATAACGACCCAATGTCCAGCTCAACTGCTCTTTTGGAAAATCCTTTTGCTGTAGGGCTGGGTTACGAATACCGGATTAATCTGCCCAGGCGTATGATTCTAAGGCCTTACGCCGGCATCGACTATATCTACGAAACAAAATCAGGCGAATACAACTACGAAATTGGCGGCGGGCTCCAGTGGTTTTTCCGCGGTACGGGAGCTCAGTTTAAACGGAATGCCAGCATTGGCGGAGTTAGATTGGGAGACGTTGAGATTCCCGCAGCTTTTGTTGCTGGAGTAAACGTAGACAGACACGGTCTTATGAATGCGGTTATCAGTTTTAACGAAGACCCCCATTTTTCTCCGCTTACCAACTTTGGCGGTTTTATGCAGCTTGAATTTATGAACATTACCGGACAAAAATACATGGCACCTAACGGTCTGGAATACGGCGATTTTCTCTGGGCAGGTATAATTCAGCTTGAGTATCTATTGTTCCCAAAAATTATGCCCTATGTTTTTGCCCGTTGCATACCGGGCGATTTAAGCGGCGCCGCACCTGTCTACAGCAAAGATTTTACCAGCCTTACCAGCAAACTTGGCTGCCGGTTTTCCCCCATCGATTTTTTCTCTATTGATGTTTGGTACGAAAGAACCGATTTCCGCAGCGGCAAGAACTGGGCTGCAGATAATGGGTTTTTATCGGTAAGTTTTGGAATAAGGAATTACTTTTAAGTTAGGAAGGTATATGTACAGGATTTTTTTGCTGATGTTTTTAGTATTGGTTTTTCTTGCTTGCCCCACAGGTATATCAGAATTGCCGCTGGATCCCGGAATGAGCGCTGTAGAATTGGTTAAAGACATGGGGCTGGCGGTAAACATCGGCAACACTTTGGACAGTCTTAATTTAACGGGTGTTACTGCGGAAACTGCATGGGGAAATCCTTCTATTGGTCTGCCCTATATCAGGTATTTAAAATCACTTGGTTACAATACCATACGTCTTCCAGTATCATGGGCGGACTATATCGACCCTGACAATTATTTCATTGACGGCCCGCGGATTAGGCGGGTAGAGACAGTGGTTAACTGGATTCTCCAAGAAGGTATGTACTGCATACTGAACACGCACCACGATGCCAGCCCCAACATTGGCGACAAGAGCTGGATCGAAAAGGCCGCTCTTAGTCCGCAGCAGGAAATGCAGGTAAAAGCAAAGTTTGCCGCACTGTGGCGGCAGATAACCTTGCGCTTTCTAAATGCTTCGGAAAAACTGGTTTTTGAAGGCATGAACGAGCCTCAGTTTGATAATATTTGGAACCGCTTTTCCAATGTTGGCGACAAAACCAATGCCTACCGTTTACTTAACGAGCTAAATCAGCTTTTTGTAGATACTGTCCGTACTTATTCGCTTGGTTCCAAATACCAAAATAACCGCTATCTGCTTGTATCCGGCTACTGGACTGATATTGATCTTACAATGGATCCCCTTTTTAAAATGCCAACCGACACAATGGACGATAGGCTTATCATTTCGGTTCATTACTACACTCCCTGGGATTTTGCCGGTGGGAATACAAACACCTGGGGAACAGGCCCTAATCATACTGTGCTTAATAACCAGTTTAATAAACTAAAAACCCATTTTATTGACAAAGGTATTCCAGTCATTCTTGGCGAGTACTCGGTAAATTTAGACAACTTTAATAATCAGGGGGTATCTACCGGCCCCAAAGATTCAGCGAGCCGCAGGGAGTGGCTGCTGGCGGTTACGCAAAAATGCCTGGACTTGGGTATTTGCCCGGTTCTTTGGGAAACCGGAATGAGGGCTAACAACAGGGGTATGGCAGACATCAGGCGTACCACGCCATTCACTATCAGCGCCGATCTTAGAAATGTATTGGATCGTCTTGTCTGGCCCCAGGACGACTAAAGGAATTGTGATGGCAGCAAAATTACAAGGAATGTTTTTGTTTTTTGGTATATTACTTGCCGTCTCCTGTGTAAACGAAGAAGAAATTCCCACAGAATATGCGGCAAAACCTACGGTAAATGTTCCAAATGGCTGTGAATTTCCATACTTTGGAGGTACGGTTACTCTTGGAAGCGCCACCGCACAAGCAAGTATTTACTATACTCTGGACGGAAGTGATCCGGTACAATATGGTTCTCTGGTTACCGGCCCTGTCAGGATAACTCAAAACGTTGTCCTAAAAGCTGTTGCAAAAAAAGCAAAGCTGCTGGATAGTGACGTGTTGGAAGTTTCCTACACCCTTTTTAGCTCCGGGCTTACCGAATACGCACGTTCCATGAAAATTGGCTGGAACCTTGGCAATACGTTTGATGGGCACAACGGCATGATGCCAAGGGAAACTCAATGGCAGGGTGTAGTAACAACTCAGGAGTTAATGGACAGGGTTGCACAGCTCGGTTTTGGCGCTGTCCGTATCCCGGTTACCTGGGGGCGAAAGCTTGGCAATGCTTCTGAGCTAGGACTCCGTCCCAGCCAGATGGCTTTAACTGTTGAGCAAATTGAAGCCCTTGTCATTGACGCTGCATGGCTGGACCGCGTTCAAGAAGTCGTAGATTATGTTCTTGAAGCCGGCATGAAAGCGATGCTCAACATTCACCACGACGGCGCGGACAGCAGATACTGGCTTTCGGTTAGAGGCGTAGATTTAACCGGAACAAACAAGGACAGAGTTGACGCGATATTCAGAACCTTGTGGACGCAAATTGCGGAAAGATTCAAAAATTACGGCGAAGATCTTATATTTGAAGGTTTTAACGAACTGCACGATGGAAACTGGGGTTATACCAATCCAGGCGCAAATCATGCTGGAGTTATTGTAACAACTACTGCGCAGGATCTTATCAACCAGTATGCCCGTGTAAACGAGCTTAACCAAATTTTTGTTAATACAGTACGGGCTACAGGCGGCAACAACGCCGAGCGTTACCTTGTTGTATCTGGTCTTGTTACAAGGCCAAGCTTACTCCGGCATCTGGAAATGCCTGCAGATTCGGCGGAAGATAAGCTCATCGTTAATTTTCATTACTACGATCCATACGATTTTAGCGGCAGCGCTGCTCAAAGTGTTTGGGGCAGCCGGGCGCATTCCAGCGGATGGGCAAACGAAGCCTATGTGCGAAATACATTCAACGATGTAAGAAACAGATTTGCCAACAACAATATTCCGGTAATTATCGGCGAATATGGAGCGGTACGTCAAAATTCCACAGCAGGTAAAGCCCATAGGTTATACTACGTTGAATACGTAACCAAACACGCTGTCGACTGCGGTTTCATTCCATTCTGGTGGGACAACGGAAGCCGCCCCGACCAAACCGGCGGCGGTGAACAATTTGGGCTTTTTAACCGCGATACACTCGAATTTTCAAACGACGCCGAAGATATCGTCAAAGCTCTCATGCGCGCGGTTAATGAGGATTATCTGCTGAGCGATATTGTGGCGCCGTAAGGGGTGTGCTGTTAAGTAGATATAAGCATATTTTTCATGTACTCTTGATCTATTAAAAAAAATTTAGAAGGAGATAATTATGAGAAAACTTCTATGGATTGCAGCACTTTTTGCGGCAGTTGCATTTTTTACCGGATGCGGCGGCGACGAAGACAATACGTTTACCGTAACATTTGACCTTGGCGAGCATGATAGCAAAAGTCATGGGACTATTCCTTCCCAGAAAATCAAAGACGGGCAGTTTGCAGCACGTCCAAATGATCCTGTGTCCCAATTAGGTGAAAAATTTGAGTTTATCGACTGGTTTGATGACGAAGAAGATCCTTTCGAGTTTGGGCTTACGTCCATTTCCAAAAATATAACGTTATATGCGTCATGGAATGAGCTGGATGATGGCGCTTTACTATCCATTGCAGTAACCGGCAATCCAAAACTGGTTTACGATATAGGCGACAACTTTGATGATTCTGGGCTTGTAATAACGGCTGCCTATGTTGGAGCAAAGGAAAATGTAGATGTTACAAGTAGTGCAGAATTGACTTTCATGGATGGTACACCTCTGAATAACTCCCGTACATTTGCTGCGGATGACATTGGGCCGCACAATATTGCCGTCACCTATGAGGAAGACGGTATCACCAGAACCACCTCGTTTGTAATAACTGTAAACCGGGCAGCCGAAGATGGCGATTTAGAATCCATTCATGTAGAGGAGTTCCCAACTACATTAATATACGAGGTTTATGAAACATTTGATCCTGCAGGACTTTATGTAGAAGCCCGATATATAGGAGATAGGCCCCCTGAAGATGTTACAATAGTAGCAACGCTGAGAATAGGCAATAAAATTCTGAGCGACACCTACCAATTTGTTGCTGCTGACATTGGAAATAACATACCCGTTACCGTAACTTACTCGGAAGGCGATATTACCAGAGAAACTTCGTTTAGTATAACAGTAAATCCGGCGCCGAAAGCATCTCTTGCAGGAGGTAACGTCACAGGGGTTACACAAATCGAGTTGGATCCGGTGGTTCTTACAATCACCCTGCCGGGAGCCCTTCATTTTGTCACTGGTGGCAACGAAATTTGGGATACGGCCGAGGGCTGGATAACAAACCTCCCTGCCGGTCTGGAGCAAACCATTACCCGCAATAACAATGCCGAAGTTGAGATCGAAATTACTGGAACACCTACAGAAGAAAGCGATGAACTTATACTAATCATCATTCCGCGGGAATTCATAATAGACTTTAACGAAGACATGCCGGTAACCAACACGGAATATTACTTCGATATTCAATGATATTCAATTCTTCCTAAGTGTGTTATAATTATTTTGTATGAATAGAGGATAAAAGGAGGTCCAACATGAAAAAAAATTGGTTGATGTTATTGGCCGCATTTGTTATTTACGGTTTTATTTTTGCGAGCTGTGCCAGTGTGGAAGACGGTGATTATATGCGGGATATGACTACCGCAGAAGTAATTTTTGATATGGGTTTGGGAATAAACCTTGGAAACACCCTTGAGGCTGTTTCTCCATGGGTCAGTAATGCCACAATTGCCAGTTTAGAAACTTCGTGGGGTAGTGTAAGAATCACAAAGCAAATAATCGAAGGTTACAAAGCAGCAGGGTTTAATACACTCAGGATTCCCGTTGCTTGGTCTAACCTTATGAATATGCGTAATTACACCATTAACCCAAATTTGCTTGACCGTGTTCAGGAAATTGTTGATTGGACACTGGAAGCCGGTATGTATGCTATTATCAATCTTCATTGGGATGGCGGTTGGATTAATAAATTCCCGCAAGAATATAATGAGAGTATGAAACGATACACAAAGATATGGGAGCAAGTTGCCAGACGTTTTAGGAATTATAACGACTATCTGCTGTTCGAATCCCAGAACGAAGAATTAGGATGGAATTCCCTCTGGAATCAGTGGGGAGAAATGACCCCTGACAATCTTGCTGGCAAGGCGAGGGAATATGAAATTGTCAATGCTATCAATCAAAGATTTGTCAATATCGTGCGCAGCTCTGGCGGTAATAACGGTAAACGTCATCTGTTAATTGCCGGTTATAACACTAACATTGACAGGACAGTTGATCCATTATATAAAATGCCAAACGATCCAGCGAATAGGATGGCGGTAAAGGTGCATTATTATGATCCCTTTGGTTTTACGCATTTAACAAAAGACGAATCCTGGGCGCAGGCGCGCTGGACATGGGGAACAGAATCGGATTTTAATGCACTTAACAACGAATTAAATAAAATGAAGATAAACTTTATTGATAAAGGAATTCCTGTTGTCATAGGCGAATATGGCGTGGCAAAACAAGGATTAACCCAGGAAGAAATTACCAAATACACTCTTGAAGTAACCCGGGCGATGTTTTCACTTGGTATGGCGCCAATGCTTTGGTGTGTTCAGCTGCAAACGGATCAGCTTAATTTTTACTACAACCGCCGCATCCCCGGAATGACGGATCCTGCTCTTGAATCAGGAATGAAAGCCATTGCCGTCTTGCGTTAAGGGTTTTGGGATTTTACGGTAAATGAACACAAAAAGAATAATCCCCTGCCTTGACATTGATGACGGCAGGGTAGTAAAAGGCATCAAGTTTGAAGGTATAAAGGAAGTTGGCGATCCTGTGGAACTGGCGCGCCGCTACAATGCCGGCGGCGCAGACGAAATTATCTTTCTTGATATTGGAGCTTCTGCCAAAAGCAGGAGTTTGTTACTGGATACAGTGCAAAAAGCAGCCAGCGAAGTTTCCATTCCGCTTTGTATAGGCGGCGGTGTTCGTACGCTCGACGACATGCAAAACGCAATGAATGCCGGAGCTGCCAAAGTTTCCGTCTGCACTTCTGCGCTGAAACGCCCGGAACTGTTACGTGAAATGGCAGAAACTTACGGCAGCAGCTGTGTAGTATTGTCAATTGACGCAAAACGCATCAATGGCGATGGCCCTTTACGCTGGCACGCCTTTTCCCATGGCGGCAGAACCGATACAGGGCTTGATGCCATCGAATGGGCATCCCGGGCAGCGGAACTTGGCGTTGGGGAAATTCTCGTTAACTCAATTGATGCTGACGGAACAGGCGCCGGTTACGACCTTGAACTATTACGCCGCATCAAAAATGCAGTAAACGTACCCGTAATCGCATCTGGAGGAGCCGGAACGCTTGATCAGATAGCGCAGGTTCTATTAAATACAGCCTCCCCCGAGATGGACAGTGCGTTTTCACCCGGCAAATCACCTGGCGCAGATGCGGCATTGGTAGCTTCGCTATTGCATTTTGGGAAGAGTACGATCGAGGAAATTAAAAAGTACGTGCGATCAAAAGGTGTATGTGTAAGGTTGTAACAGCTTTATACGTGTATTATAGAAACGGCAGAACGCTTTCAATGCTATATCGTTCTGTTAATGCCATAATAAGTCTGTCTACTCCCATTGCAACGCCGCTGCAGCGTGGAAACCCTTGCTTTTGTTCAAACAATTTCCAGTAATCGTGGTTAACTTTGTGCTGCACAATGGATGATTGTCTTTTTTCTGCCTCTTCATCTATAAAAAACTCTTTTACTTTTTGTGGATCAGTCTCTTCCGAAAAACAATTTGCAACTTCAATTCCATTGTAGTACAATTCCCAGCGTTCTACCGTGTTTCCCGATTCGCTTTTTTTGGCAAGGCATGGAACAAAAGCAGGGTAATCCAGCAAAAAAACCGGTTTTTCCATCTTTAAGTGCGGCTCAACGGCGTGAATAAAGATAAGGTCGTAAATTTGCGGTACCGTAAGGCCTGCCGGGAGCTCCAGCCCAAGTCGGCGCGCTTCTTTTTCCATTACGCCTTCTTTCTGCGCTGCGGCAAAAAGGTCAAAGCCTGCCCAGCGTATAAAGGCTTCAGCAACCGTTATGTGCATAAAGTCAATGGAGGAGCGCCCTGTTGTTTTAAACAGATACAACAGCAGTTCTTCTGTAATTTTTAGGGAATCCATGTAGTCTACATTCATTGTGTAGTATTCCAGCATTGTAAACTCGCTGTTGTGAAGATGCCCGATAGATTCTCCATTACGAAAACATTTGCATATTTGGTATACATCTACACGATGCTGTGCGATAATTTTTTTCATCCAAATTTCCGGCGATGGAATAAGCCAAAGGGGGATGTTTTCTCTTTTGCTTCCCTGCGGATAAAGCCGCTGTGTTTGAAACACTTCAAGGCACGACTCAGGAATTAAATCAGCAGAAAGCAAAGGAGTATCAAGCTCAAGGTAATTCCGTGTATCAAAAAATGAGCGAATATGCTTTATAATACCAGCTCTCTGTTGTAACATTTCCAAATCCAAAATTATCCTCCTAACTTAACCGCAATACCGCCTCTTTCCACTTACGCCCTCGATCAAATTCATTCAAAAACATCCCAAAACTGGCGCAGCCTGGAGAGAGCGCTACAAAACCGCCATCTTTGGCTTTTTTTACTGCTGTGCGGACAGCTTCATCCAATTCGTTAAACGGGCCGCTGTAGGGAATTCCTTCTTTGTCAAGCAATGGTTTTAGTTTATCGCTGCCTGTGCCGGCTAAAAGTATCAGTGCTTTTACTTTTTTGCAGGATTTTGCCAAAGATGTAAAATCCAGGTTTTTATCGGTGCCGCCGGTTACAAGGATTAGATGCCCCTCCTGGCTTAATGCGTCAATACATGCAATAGCAGCTTCAGGGATAGTGGCAGCGCTGTCATTGAAAAAACGTATATTTTTCACTTTATGGAAAAACTCCAGGCGGTGTTCAATACCTGTGTAAGTACCAAGAGCTTCGTGGATTGTTTGCGCTTTTACACCGGAACTGTATGCGGCTAACGCAGCGCAAAGCATGTTGAGTTTTTGGTGTACGCCCGGGGTAAGAACATGCAAAGGTACAAGTTCCGCTATTTCTTCAGGTTGTCCTTCCCAGTTTAGAAGGCGCGCAAAACCCGCGCCGCTTGAGTTTAGCCAGCCGCCGCTTGTGTCTTTGCCCAGCGCTTGACGTGACCAAACAAGGGGGCGTCCCTTTGTTTCGGCGCGAAAGCTTCTTCCCCATTCATCATCGCCGCCTATCGTGATGCAGGAAGAGTCCTGCCCGCGATATATGTTTCTCTTGTCGTCTATGTACTCTTTCATGGAAGTGTACCGGTCAAGGTGATCCTCCATAATTGTGGTTAATACGGCAACAGCCGGTTTTAGTAACAAACTTCCATCCTGCATTTTGTAGTTTTTTATATCTCCCAGCTGGAAGCTTGAAAGTTCAAGTACAACATCGTCGTTTTCTGTCAGTTCATCCAAAAAAGTTAATGGCGAAACTGTTATATTTCCGCCAAGGAAAATACGGCCTTTTTTTCTGTTTTGGGACAAAATCCAATGGAGAGCAGCCGATGTTCCCGATTTCCCTTTGGTTCCTGTAACGGCAAAAAGCCTTGCAGGAGATTCCGGCAGAAAAAGGGATATGTCTGTTTTTATACATTTAGCATACTGTAAAAAGGGGGAGTTTGGTTTTACGCCCGGATTTTTTATAACGATGTCGGCTTTTTGAAAATCTGCAATTTCATGTCTGCCCAGTATATACTGGACCGGTTCTGCGCCCATTTTGCTGCAGGCCGCATCCAATTCTTCTATCGATTGTTTTAGTCTTTTTTCGTCTCTCATGTCGGTAACTGTAATTGATGCGCCCCGGCTTAATAGAAACCGTGCAGTTGCAAGGCCGCCGCCATGAAGGCCAAGTCCCATAACCAGTACTTTTATTCCTGAATAATTCATGTTATGTTAATAACATGAAGCCAATTAATTGTAAACAGGTTAAGAATGACTCAAAATGAAATTCATGAGCCAATCTCATTACTGGATGATACAGGGCTGCCAAAATGTTTTGGCTGGTCAAGGCAGGCTAACTTTTTATACGAGCCGGAGATGGTTTATGCACCTCGGCATAAAATAACAGAATCCGATCGATACATTGTACATTCGCCAACTCACATGGTGGTCTTTGAAATTAAAGATGATAGCTGGCTGGGTTACATGGGAATTTCGATAATTTCATTGCGTGAAAAAAAACGTTTCACTCAGATTTATAATTCTTTTATTCCATTTGGCGCCTATAAGATGCCAAATAGCAGTATTTCCGGTTCGGTGCGCTGGCAAAGGAAAAAAACACATCTGGATTTTATAAACATGGATGGAGGGCGGATAATCAAAGCCGATATACCAAAGTACGAGCCCAACCGGAGCATGAGATGCGCCTTGGTTTTATACGAGCCGGAAGAAGCCCAGTCCATAATGATAAGCCAGTCGTATCATAACAGCAAAAACGCATTTCGGTTATCCCTGTGCTCCCCATGGTTTTTTGTCGAAGGGGTAATACAATTTGGCAGCACCGAAATTGTCTTTACCAGGGGACATGCCTGGGGTATTTTGGACTGGAACCGGAATGTCCGTCCAAAAGCTGACATCCTGTATTGGGCTGCAGCCTGCGGGCAGAGTGAAGGCAGGCTTTTGGGCTTTTGTGTTGGCTACAGTTGGGCAAATTTCTCGCAAGGCAGTGAAAACGGCTTTTTTATCGATGGTGTATTGCATAAACTCAATCAAGTAACGTTTCATATTCCTTCAAACTGGCTTTCTCCCTGGCGTTTTACCAGTAACGATAATCGCCTGGAAATGACTTTTTATCCACATCAGGAAAGAAACGATCGCCACAGGTTTTTTCTTCACAGTTCTACCCGCCGCCAGGTTTTTGGTTTTTTTTCCGGAAAAGCCCAGCTGGACGATGGTTCAGTAATTGAGTTCCATAATTTGACCGGTTTTGCAGAACGCAGCAAAATTCGTAACTAAAATATGTACATTCTTTTGATATTGAGATATGATTTATTATAGAGGTTTGTTTAAATGAGAAGGTATTTTAACTTATGGCGTTATTATACATTTGGGCGGGAACAATACACCGAATGTATAAAAGATGTTTTCTATAGCAGTCTGCTTACCCTGCGTAAGATAAATTTGATTGTTGCAGCTTTGGCGGTCGCTTTTGTGTTTTTTCCTATAGTGGTTGAAGGGAATATACTCAAAGGGTGTATTTATCTTATTTTCGCATTTGTTGCAATAGTTTTACGATATATTGCCGGTTATGTATTACAGACAATCAATATAAGAAAAAGAGTTATTTACCTATTAGTAGCAATATACTACTTTAACCTTATACTTTTAGGCGCTTACATAAGTATATGGTCAAATACGGGTAATTCAGGCTCACTGCATGTTGTTTTTATTATTTGTTCTTTTTTGCTGTTTGTTAATCCGCCCCTGTATAATTTAATTCTTACTTTATGCGGAGTGGCTTTTCTTGTAACATCCTCGATCATTCTGAAAGATTTTAATATCTGGATTTTTGATCTTATGAACACAGTGATTGCAGGCATAATAGGGTTGATTTTTACCTGGCGGGTTACTAAAGTACAGCTAGGATACGAAATCGTAACATCAATACTGGAAGCAGATAAAGAAAGATACTTTAATCAAAGTACAGTTGATGAATTGACCCAGCTTAAAAACCGCCGGGATTTTATGCAAACATTTCAAAGGTATCTTTCACATCATAGAACTTCGGATGATTGGCTTTGTATCGCCATTGCCGATATTGATTTCTTTAAAAAATATAACGATCATTATGGCCACCCGCAAGGTGATGAATGTCTGCGTTCTATCGGAAAAATGTTGAACCAATTAAAAGATGATTTAGGCATTTATGTTTCCCGGATTGGGGGAGAAGAATTTGCCGTCTTATGGTTTGAAAAGGAATCCTCTCCCGTTGATAAAGTTATTAATCAATGGATTGATGCAGTAAGAGATTTAAAAATGCCGCATAAAAAATCAAGCGTTTCGAATTTTGTTACGATGAGTATAGGTGTTTACAGAACTCGATGCTGTTTTGCCAATGATACAACCGTTTTTTACGACCTGGCCGACGAAGCGCTTTATGTAGCAAAAAATAATGGCCGTAATCGTGCTGTTATTTCTGGCGAAAATATTGAACAATACACGATAACTCCAAAAAACAGTTAATAAAATGAATCTTGAAGCGTTTATACTTGGATGCGGCGGAATGATGCCGCTTCCTAACAGGCATTTGACATCAGTGTTATTAAGACGTGAAGGCGAGCTGTTTCTCTTTGACTGCGGCGAAGGAACTCAAGTTTCTTTACGCCGTCTTAATCTGCGCTGGAAAAACATTTCCGTTATTTTTGTAAGCCACACTCATGCTGATCATGTTACAGGTATCCCCGGACTTTTGATGCTTTCATCCCAGGTTGACAGGGATGATCCGCTTTACATAATTGGCCCGCCTAAAATTGCCGAGTATATCGAAGTTAACCGCCGTGTATTGGATATGTATATTAACTACGAGATAATCGTGCAGGAAATTACCTCGCCGGGAATTGTCTACAGGGGGGATGGGTTTCATGTACGATGTTTTCCTTTGTCACACACAAAACCCTGTTATGGTTATACGCTGGAAGAAGATGTACGCCCGGGTGTTTTTCATCCGGAAAAGGCAAGCGCTTTAAATATCCCAATGGGAAAACTTTGGGGGAAACTGCAAAAAGGTGAAACAATCCAGACTCCAGACGGCAGGGAAATAAACCCCGATGAAGTAATGGGAGCGGCACGGACGGGCAGGAAATTCTCTTTTGTTACGGATACTCTTCCTTTGCAGGAAATTTCAACTCATGTTATTGGCTCAGATCTTTTTATCTGCGAGGGAATGTTCTCCAAAGAATTGGCCGAAGATGCTTATTCAAAAAAGCATATGACCGCCGTTGATGCCGCCCAAATTGCCGCTTTTTCAACGGGGGTAAAAAAGCTCGCTCTTATTCACTACAGCCCGCGTTATACTGAATACGACTTAAAGAAAATCCTGGAAGAGGCCAGGGAGGTTTTCCCCGAAACCGTTTTAACCCGCGACCGGATGGTTTTCCCGATTGAATTTATTGATTAGATTTTATAATATTAATTAATAAAATAAAGGGGGAATTAGCTACATGAATGTTCAGACTGCAAAAATCGAAGTTAAAAACCTGACAAAAAAGTATGGGCGTGTGCAGGCAGTAACGGATGTTTCTTTTTCTGTTGGTGATCAGCAAGTTTTGGGTTTTTTAGGTCCTAATGGCGCCGGTAAAACTACAATTATGAAAATCCTTACGGGTTTTCATTTTCCTTCAAGCGGAATGGCCTTTGTTGACGGTATTCCAGTAAATGAAAAGCCGCTGGAAATAAAACAGCGGATTGGCTATTTGCCGGAAACTGTCCCGCTTTACCCGGACCTTACCGTAAATGAATACTTAAACTTTGCAGCGGCAGCGCGCTTTATTCACAAGAAAAAACGTTCATCGGCTATTGAAACAAGCCTTGAAGCATGCGGCCTTTCGGCTTTTAAAAATCGCAAGATAGAGACGCTCTCTAAGGGTTACCGTCAGCGCACCGGTCTTGCGCAGGCTATTCTTCATGACCCGCCAATTTTAATTTTAGACGAACCTACATCTGGTCTTGATCCAAACCAAATCATCGAAATACGCTCGCTTATTAAAGAGCTGGGTAAAAGCAAAACGGTTATCCTTTCCACCCACATTTTGCAGGAAGTAGAAGCTATTTGTAACCAGGTGTTAATTCTCAATGATGGGCGTATTGCTGCACAGGGACGTCCAGATGAAATTGCCAGTTCCATGAAGGGCGGCGACACTTGGGAACTTCTTCTTAAAGGCGCAGATTGTGATACTGTCACAGACAAACTGGCTGCAATTGGCAGTATTTCCAATACAAAAGTTTTAACTACACCTAACGGATTGGTTTTAGCTAATTTTTTCATGCCCTCACTAACAGGCATAACAGAGGCAGAAAATTCAGGGGAACAAATTTTTGACTGGGCTGTTAATTCCGGGTTAAAGATACTGCAAATGAACCGGAAAAAACTCAGCATAGAAGAAATCTTTGTAAAACTTACACGCGAATCTACTGTCGAATCCGGCCAGGAACAGCAAGGAGGCGGTGAATGAAAAAATCTTTGCAGAGCTGCTTGCAGGCATGTATACCATTTCGCGCACTTACTCTAACGCGGAAAGAACTAAAGCAATACTTAAACGCTCCGGCATTTTACGGTGCGGCAGTATTTTTCCTTGTTTTTTGTTCTGTTTGGCTGTTTTATTTTCAGCAGTATTTTACCATGAATCAGGCAACTTTACGTCCTTACTTTGGTGTTTTTCCACTTGTTTTTGTTTTGATAATTCCTGTAATTACCATGAAAAGCTGGGCGGAAGAAAGAAAAACCGGAACTGTTGAGCTGTTATTAACGATGCCCTACACGGAATGGGATCTTGTACTTGGTAAATTTTTATCATGTTTTGGTGTATTGTGTATAATTTTACTTTTAACTTTACCTTTGCCGTTAAGCCTTTTACGTTTGGGGAATTTTGATGCGGGAATTATTTTTAGCGAATATTTAGGAGCATTTTTGCTTGGCGCAAGCGCTACCGCTTTGGGGCTTTTATTATCCTGTCTTTCAAAAAACCAGGCAGGCGCTTTTCTTGGCAGCGCTGTTGTATTATTGGCAGTTATGCTTATCAATCAATTTACATTTGTCTTAAATCTTCCTGACTGGTTTGCAAGGTTTATTAACTTTTTTTCTTTGTCTTATCATTTTGAAAGTTTCTCCAGGGGGCTTATAGATTCAAGAGATTTTGCTTATTTTGTTTTAACCACAGCGCTGTTTCTTTATCTTAACACAAGAGTAATTCTTTTTAGGAAATGGAGGTAGGGAATGACAAAAAAACAAATAAGAATTATTACGATGTTATCTGTAATTGCATTTATTCTTGCTATTCTTGTTTCTGGGCGTTTTTGGATTCGTCTGGATCTTACAAAAAGCAAGGCTTTTACGATTTCGCAAGTGTCACGTAACCTGCACAGGGAAATACCTGATCCTGTCAGTATTACCTATTTTGTTTCCGGCAAGTTAAGAGCAATTACCCCAATTCCGGGAGAAATCGAAGATATGCTGCGTGAATATGCAGCGTATTCCAGAGGAAAAATTCGCCTTACAGTACGTGATCCTTTAAGAGAAATGGAAAAAGTTGAAGGTTTTAATCTTCAACCAAGGCAGGTGCCGGTTGTTGAACAGGATCAAACCAGCCTTGTTACAGTTTATTCCGGCATTGTTATTGAATACCTGGATAAATCAGCTGTTCTTCCGTGGATTATTTCTACACATACGCTTGAGTACGATCTAACGTCCGCTATTCGTTCTATGGTAAGCGATACTGAACGTTGGATCGGTGTTATTGTTGGCGATAATTTCCGGAGCTGGAGAGAAGATTTTAGCTACTTTGGCAGAATGCTTCATGATGCAGGTTACAGGGTGCGCCTTATTTTCCCCGGAGAGGAAATACCTGACAATACACCGGGTCTTTTGGTACTTGGCGGCTCAGATGATCTTGATTATTGGGCGCTTTACAGAATAGACAGATATATACAACTGGGAGGCAAGGTTCTTTTTGCCGTTAAGGGTGTTGCTGTGGATACAGTACAGGGTACGGCGGAAGCCTGGCATCACGAAAATCCAATTATGCTTGATATGATCGCTTCTTACGGCGTACTTGTACGTCCGGAACTTGCTCTGGATCGCCATGCACTCACACTTCAATACCAGCAGCAGATGCCCAACGGCTGGGTCACAATCAGGAGGATTCAGTATCCGCTTTGGATTGGCGTCCTGGAAGATAACGGAAATCCCGAACATCCGGTTACTACAGGTTTTAACGGGCTTGATCTTTTCTGGGCAAGCCCGCTGGAAATAATTCAAAATGACGATATCGAAGCAACTGTACTTTTTACAAGTTCACCTCACGGCTGGTCTATGAGACATAATTTTTACACCAGCCCGGAATTACTACACATGATGGAGGTTGAAGCAAATGAAACAAGGAATAAAAAAATACTGGGAGCTTCGCTGCGCGGTTTAATACCAAGCTTTTTTAGAGGCGCGCCCAAACCTGAACGTGATGGTGTAGAGGAATTGCCGGATATGCCTCATTTTGCAAGCGTTTCCCGGATCATGGTAATTGGCGATGTTGATTTTGCAACGGATATAATAGAGGTAACCCAAGCCGGACATAACCTGGATTTCCTTCTTCGTGTTGTAGATTGGCTTGTAAGTGAAGACGATATTATCAGTATTCGCAACAGGCAGCCGCATATAGGCCGCCTGGACACCAAGATAATTGATGACGATCAACGTGCTGCGGCAATGAGGTTTGTTCAAGTTTTAAATGTAATAATCATTCCGCTTTTTGTTATCGCGGCGGGTTTAATTCGTGCTTCGCGCCGAAAACGTGTCAAACGTCTGCCCATAACCAGCGAATCATTAAAGGAGAGCAGTGATGTATAAAAAGAAACTTATTTTCCTTCTATCGCTGATAGCGGTATTGGCATTGTTGTATGCCGGAAGCATGATCTCTAATTCCGGCTTTTTTTCCAAACGTGATTCTTTTGCATGGATGGATTCAAATGCAGCCGAAAGAGCAGGCAGAATTATTATCAGTACATCATACGACGGCTTTGAACTTGTAAAGCAAAATAATGTGTGGTTTGTTTTATATAACCAGGATTTACTGCCTGCACGGCAGGTTCGTGTGCAGGATTTTTTTACTGTTCTTACAACCCGCAGCGAATGGCCGGTGCGTTCTTCAAACGCTTATACTCATGAACGTTTTGGCCTTGATGATCGAGCCTCCAGAATAATTGTTTATGCAGGCGGCCCTGCATTGGCGGCGGCGTCTCTTTTGGATCTTCTGATAGGTAACAATGATTTTTCCAGCGGTGATACATATTTTCGCAGATTTGATCAAAACGAAGTACACTCAGGAGACAGTAGTATTAATTTGTATTTAAGCTCTGTTAACAGCTGGTTTAATCTGCGTCTTTTTCCAGACGGCGAAATTAACCAAATTGATGTTGACTCTGTGCAGAGGTTATCTGTCCGTACTCCTTACGAGTCTCAAGTTTTTAGCCGCAGCGGCAGGGGATGGATTATCTCCGGTATTGATGTTGAAACTCCAAGCGTTAACGCCATAGAAAGTTATATTCGTACAATTTTAACCACAGAAGGGGATGGTTTTATTCAACCGGAATTTAATCAAACTATTACGCCGGATGATTTTAATCATTACAGTATTTCGATGGAATTTGGAAATGCAGCCATTGTAACTATCCGGCTTACCGAAGCAGACGAAACAGATCGCCGTTTTGCAAGAGTCAGCGGAAGCGGTTCCTTGTATGGCGATCACATCTATTCAATTCCGGCATGGCCTGCAAGCCGCCTTTTTAGGGATGCCGAAAGTTTTGAATCGGACTAATTACGCGAAATAAACTCCCTGTATTTATCGGGATCGCTTTTAAATGCGATGATTGTAATTTTTTCGCCCCTTGCTTTTTTTAAGGCTTCTTTTGCTTCCATGATCATCCTGTTTGCATTAAGCAATCTGCCTGCCCGTGAAGTTAACCCGATAAAAAGATTGGTAGTTTGATTATAACCACGTGGAAATTTGTTCATTATTTGTTGATAAAAGTGTTCTGATTTAGCTATAGCATCTTCCAGGTTTAGTCCCGGAAGAATAACCGCAATGCCCCATCTTCCGAATTCAAAAACCAGATCTCTTGATGTATATGATAAAACAGCTTCTTCTGCTGACTGTTTGAACATGGAATCATTTGTTAAATCATTGAATTCTATTATTGTAAAAACCAAATCTTTTTCTGTCGAAGAACAGCGGTGTAATTCCGATTCCAGGCGGTCGTTGATGTATTCTTCCCATCCAATATTGCTTCGTGGAGAAAACAATCCTTTTGGCCCTATTTCTGGATGTTTCATATCAGGATATGGAATATCCAATTCTTTTCCATAATGGTTTTCAAAACCGGCAGGTTGTGTGTAAACAGGCGTTATCACCTTTTTTCCATGTTTTTCTGATAACAATTGTAATAGTAAGGTAAAAAAGGCAGTTGCAAAACCAATAAGAATTATCAGTAATGTAATTTTAAGTATACTTGTAAATTCATTCAAATCAAAAGCGTTTGCAACACCCGTGATTTTTACATCACGCATATCTGGAATAGAAAGAAGCCTAAAATGATCTATGTTTGAAAAAACAAATTTGTTTATAAATCTGGGAGAATTATTTATCCACGAAACAGCATGATGTCTTTGTTTCTCAAAAGCGTATTCGCCATCAGGCCCGCTGATTATTATTGCTTCGATATATTTACTTGAGATAAGGGTATCTTTTATATTTTCAATATATCTTTGGGTCATAAACCCTTCGTTTGCGGCGCGCTCACCAGCAGCGTTTGCTATCCAGCTAAACTCCCGTTCTGCTGTTTTTCTTGTATTTTCTATACTAAAATAGAATCCGACTGTTGCATAAACAAGCGCTCCCAGATAAGTGACTATACAAAGTGCTGCAATAATAGCGCCTAAATTTGTAGTTTGTTTTTTTTCCATAGTTATGTTATAATTATCGGTAGATTTTATATGCAAATAAGAGAATATTCATTACCTGCAGGCTGGTTTCCGCATGATTCATCATCAGTTTCGCGTTTTTTGTCAGAATTTTCAGGTAAACCTGGCTCATCTCAGGCTGCCATTGCTCCCCATGCAGGCTGGTACTACAGCGGCCGCCTTGCTTCCCTGTCTGTTTCCAGTCTTAAACCGGATGCCCAAACTGTGGTAGTTCTTGGCGGGCATTTGTCAGGCAGTTCGCCGCCTCTTTTTGCCATGGAAGAAGCGGTTAGAACCCCTTTTGGTTTCATGCCAATTGATAAGGAATTTCGCTTTTTATTAAAAAAAACCATCGATGGAGCGGAAGATCGCTATCATGACAACACCATCGAAGTACTTTTACCAATGGTGCATTTTTTCTTTCCAAAAGCGAGTGTCTTATGGCTGCGTCTTCCTGCCAATGAACAGTCTTTTGAAACAGGCAAAACCTTATCCTTGATAGCGGCACAATTAAACCGTAATGTCAATGTCCTGGCTTCCGCCGATTTAACCCATTATGGCGCAAATTACGGTTTCTCACCCAAAGGTACGGGGCAGGCAGCCATTCGCTGGGTGCGGGAGGAAAACGACGCCAACTTCATACGTGCGGTAGAATCTGGAAACAGCGGCGAAGTGCTTCGCTGCGCCGAGCAGGAGAGAGCTTCTTGTTCGGCAGGCGCTGTGTTAGGCGTTATGGGTTTTGCCGAAGCTAAAGGGCTTGGAAACGCGCAGCTTTTAGAGTACGCCACCAGCGCTGATGTGGACGGGAATAAAACGCCTGCTTCATTTGTTGGGTATGCGGCGATGGTGTTTAAGGCATAAGTATCCGGCTTGTTGATTCATTGGAAATAGTGTGGTTGCAAATAACTCAAAATGGCTTTATACTTTAAAAAGTGTAAAAACTGATATTAAAGGAGTTAAATATGATAAAAACAGTTAAAATATTATCAATAATCGTAGTTTTTGGAGGGCTTCTTGTATTCTCTGCGGCAGCAGAAAATGGTTGGACCAAAGAAGCGCTTCAGGAAATGTACATGGAATATCTGACTCAGGAAGGATACCGGCCCGAGATTGATGAGGACGGCGATATCCGGTTCAGGGTATTGGGAAATAATTACTTTATCATAGTAGACGAAAAAGACCAGCAGTTTTTTCAAATTTATACAGGATTTTGGCTGGATTCCTTGACATTGATTAGTAAAGAAGAAGCGCATGATTTGGTTAATTTTGCAAATAGACGTTCTAAAGTTGCAAAAATTTCTCTTTCTTCTCCAGAAGATACAAACAGAATAATTGTTTCCATTACAGCAGAATTGCTTGTTAATGAACCCCAGGATTTTGCGCTGATTTTGCCCAGGTCTCTTTCGCTGATAGCAAACGCTAAAAACATTTTTCAAACGCAGCTGGCTTCAAAGTAATAGTGGTAAAAGTTTAATGCTGCAACACAGCATTTATCTCCGCAGTACAATGATGTTTAGTTTTTTCCAACAAGTCTCTGGAATTTAATTCTGGATTACGTTTTCTTACCCATGCCATGTAAGGAAGCAAAGTAGTAAAAATCTGTATCTGTTTAGTATTCAGCCTTTTAAAGTAGTTTTCTCTCTCTCCAGCCGGCGGCAAAGCAGCAATATCATCACGGTAGCGCTCCAGGAATTCGCTGGCACTTAAGTTTTTAGGCGCTGGGTTAATGGATAATTGTTCAAAACCTAAAGGTCTATTGTTCTCTATTATTTGCTCTTTGTTAATTGAAACAGCTGCCCCCAACCCTTTTGTACATACAAATTCTGCCGGCATCTGGGAGATTTTTTCTTCAAGTTTTTTCCGGTAATTACGAAGAGTTGATGTTTCGTAGTAATTTTTATTATTGGCGTTTGAATCTTCAGGCGGCAGAAAGGGAGTGCGATAAAGAAATTTGGAAAATTGCGATTCTAATGGTAAAAGGCGGGTTTGCTTTTTTTCAAAATACGGATACATGTATGTCCCTCTTGCATAGGATTCGCTTTTTATATAGGAAAAATCGGCTCCAAAAAATGTTATATGTTGTATTTTTAAGTATTCTGCCAAAGAAAGGCAGGCATACGTTACATTAACGCCGGACATATCCAAAAAGGGCAGAGGTTTCCAGTTATTTGCGATGTATCTGGCAAGAGGGTGGCCGCTGGAAAAAAAGACCGGCCTTGTTGTAAAACCAATAAGAACAGGGGGGCTTGTTATATCAAAAACTATGGGAATATTTTTTAGTAAATGGCGCTCGTTTGTACATGCAAAATGACGAAAACCAATGTGCTGGCAATCTATCGAAACGATAATATCCGGTTTTATTTTGTTATGTGCAAGTACTGGAAGAGCAGTATCTGTACTTATTATGATAACACCATCTTGTTTTAGTTTGGCAACAAGAGGAAGTTGGGTATTCAACGAAGGCCCTGCTGCAACAATGGCGGCTTTATGGATATTCATGTTTTCTTTGTAAAAAAAATTATTGTTCATTGTAACTACATTGCGGATTATATTGGAAAACATACGTTTTCCAAAATGAGCCTGAACCGAATAATCGCGCGAAACAATTTCTATGGCTTCTTTGATGCTCGAAATTGCCGAATCAAACAGGGGAATGTTTATATCAATTCTTGTGCGAAGAGGAATTGTTTTAAGATGCCCAAAAAGCGCAGGTTTGTATTGTTCCAGGATAAAGGTTTTTATTTCTTCACAGGAAGGATCAACCAGAAGACTGAAACGTTCGTTTTTTAAAAGTTCTGTATAATTTTTATTGGCAAATAGTTCGTTGATACTGTCCTTGTCAAAATCTATTACACATACATGCGCATTTGAATGTTCCAATACAGCCTGAGGAATAAAACCGCCGCCAAGACCAAGACAAATTACAAAGCTGTCTTGTCTTATTTCCGATACTATACGCTGCGCTTCACGTTTGGGATCAATCATGGAATGAAGCGGTTTATTTCCCTGTATAAGAGCTGGGACAATTTCTCCCGTGCGTGATTTAGAAAAAACATACATGTTTTTACTATTCAAGTGTTTCATGCAGTGCCTTTATTAAATCTTGTTTTGCTTCAATTAAAGGTGATGTTTTTTTATCCGGTAATAACAATGGAAAAAGTTCTTTAATTATCATTTCTTCATATTCTGGATTATTAATTCCGGTTAAAAGAGCATCAATTCCTCTTTTATAAAAAAGGTCGGGGTCTTCATTGATATTTTGTTCTTTAAATATTTCCTTTGTGTTTTTAATTGTTTTTTCTTTTTTATTTGTTAGCGTGTGTATTCTTTTAGGCCATGTTTGAATCTGATCTGCAAACCATGCTGCATAAATATCCATGCTGCCGCCTTCCTTTAACAATTTGGAACGTGTAAAACTCTGTGAGTAGAATGGGCGCAGCCGGTTTGCCTGCATTAAAAAAATGTTGTCAAAAGCGTATGGTCTTACGTGGGTTCTGATGTCCCTAATTGAAAAATCCATTCCAGCCAGATAGATGTTGCCGCTGGAAAGAAGCAAGGCAAGTTCCACTGCTGTTGCTATTACCGTTCCTTTTTGCCCAATGACTACCGAAGGAATACCAAGTTTATTAAGGATAATGCTTTGCCAGTAACTGCCATCGTTTATTATCAAAAATGGCATATCTGTGCTTTGAGAAGGTAACGCAGCACATAGGTTTACAGCAAGGACGCTTTCTGTTTTGGAGCTGTTGTTTCTAAATACAGGATAGATATGCCTAAGCGCCCAGGGGCCTCCATCTGTGGCGATTACAATATCAGTATGGATGCCGTGCGAAGAAAGCGATAAAAATGAAGATGACGCGGCAATAATAAGGCAAGTTTCCTGCATTTTGGCGATTAACGGCAGTGCTTGTTCAAGGCCAGGGCCGGCTCCGGTAACAATAACCGGCAGCGAAGTTTGTCTGTAAAGAAGAGTTTTTTTTACAACTTTTAAGTTCTTAAAAAAATTTTTAAGCCATCTTTTTCCAAAAACGGCAGTTGTTCTGCGTCCTGCATCAAAACGTTTAAGAAAATTGACAACCAAAGAAAATAACGATAAATATGCTTCTTTGTAAAATGTCAAAGAAGGCCGCCATTCGATTATTCGAATTTTATCGCTATCAATTTCCGGCACTTCGTTTTCCAGGAATTTTTTTACTTTGGAATTTTCTGTTGTATATAAAACGGGAATGTCAAAATGGTTGTCTTTGTAATTGTCATCAACATGAAGCGCGATAATTTTGCTGTTTTTAAACCTTTCTTTTAATACCGGTATTATATAACCCAAACCCGGTTCAATCAGAATAAAACACTCAATAGAATCTTTTAAATTTAATGAATCTATATAACGTACAGCTTCAGCCTGTGGATTATATCGCGAATGAAGTTGTATGCTGACAGTTGTGTTTATATCAGCCCCAAATCCTTAAAGAGTTTTTTATAGGAATTAAAATACTCAGACCTTGCAAATTCCTCGATTTTTTCTTCTGGCAAAGACTCAAGAAGCCGATCCATGTAGCTAAGAATATTTCTAAGTTCAGATTTTAATTCATGTGGAATACTTATATCGCTGTTTTTTTCGCTTGTTAGCGCTGCCTGAGGCGCATGAGTTGGAGCAGGGGGGTGGACAGGAAGCGGCATTGGCTGGTGAGCAGGTTTTGGCTGCTCGGCTTCCAATTCCTGCAATTCGTCCGCTGCGATATCATCCAGTTCTTTGAGATTATTACTCCTGATATCTCCGATGTCATCAATATCTTCAAACTCTTCGATATCATCGATTTCTTCGACATCAGCAACTTCTTCGATGTCATCGATTTCTTCGACATCAGTAACTTCTTCGATATCATCGATTTCTTCGACGTCAGCAACTTCTTCGAAATCAGCAATATCGTCTTCGATAACATCGTCGATAACATCGCCGATAACATCGATTTCGCTGCTTAATTCCTCTGGTATTTCTTCCGGTGTTTGAACAAAATCCAGGTCATCATCCAATTCAATGTCATCATCCAGTTCAATATCTGACATTTCGTCAGCTGCAGTTGGTTCAGATTCAATTGTTAAGTCATCAAGGTTATCAAGATCAAACTCTGTTTCATCTAACGAAGGTTCGCTTAGATCGTCGCTGATGTCTTCGGTTGACAGATTCGGCTCATCAATTGCTGCATCTGAAAAATCAAGATCATCGCCAATGATGTCCTGGTGGATAGATATATCTTCATCTTCCTCAAGATATGAAATATTTTCTGGGGTGGAAGTAACAAGCGTAATCCCTTCATCGCGGATCTTTTCAAGTTCATCACCATCATCAAGAACATTATCTACATCAATAAAACCATCGTCTTCTTCTTTGATATCTTCTATATCGTCGCTAAAAATTTCTTCGGGTGTTTCGTCTTCTCCTGATTCTTCTGTAAAATCAGCGGAATTTAAAATACAATCAAGTTCATCGCCCGTAAGAGCAATTACTTCGTCTTCATCTTCAACTTCGTTTACTCCATTTTTAATATCAATATCTTTACTGAGAATGTTGTTTAGCTCATCGCTTGTCAGGGAGATTGCTTCATCGTCCTCTTCGTCTACGGAATCTTGCTGCTCTATTGTTTCTGTAATCTGCTCTGTAGAATTGATAATGTTGTCAAGTTCATCGCTTGTCAGGGCAATCGCTTCATCATCGTCATCAATGACAGGATCAATGTTAACGTCTTCGATGTCTACTGCTTCTTCTTGCGGCTGCGTAATTTGTTCTGTTGTGTTGATTATGTTATCAAGTTCATCTCCTGTAAGGGAAATGGTTTCATCATCTTCTTCAGAGAAGAATCTGGCACGATCACTTTCTGGCAATTTTTCTTCTGCGGTATTACGCACAGATGAGAATTCTTTTTTTAATTCGCTTAGCTCTTCCCGTATGGAAGAAAGTTCATTGGCGATTTTTAATAATAAATGACTTGAAATTTCGCTTTCTTTATTATCCTGCTGCAACTCAACGTTATTTTCGATTGCTTTTACCGTGGGGACATCAAAATCGTCATTTTCAAATACCAGGTCATCGTTGGTAATGTCTTCGCTTTCGAGCTCGATGTTAAAGTCGTCTGCAGGCAGCTCTTCGCTTGTTACATCTTCGCTTTCAAGCTCGATGTTAAAGTCGTCTGCGGGCAGCTCTTCGCTTGTTATATCTTCGCTTTCGAGCTCAATGTTAAAGTCGTCTGCGGGCAGCTCTTCGCTTGTTACATCTTCGCTTTCGAGCTCGATGTTAAAGTCGTCTGCGGGCAGCTCTTCGCTTGTTATTTCTTCGCTTTCAGTTTCGGTATCGAAATCGATGTTTGGCAGATCGTCGTCTGATAAATCGGCACCTTCTGTTTCAATATCGAAATCATCAGCTGCCGGCTCGTCATCTGATATATCATCAGTTTCTGTATCAATATCAAGATCGTCCAGACTTATATCTTCTACAGCAGAATCTGAAATATCAATATCCTTATTGGAAAGTGCATCCGGCATATCACTATCAAAGTCAATATCGATTTTTTCGATATCATCAGGAAATGCATCCACTATGCCAGAAGGTTGTTCAATCGCTTCATTAAGATCCAGTACAGCTTCATCAAAAGATGGCAAGCTGTCGTCATCGAATGTTTCTGAAGTATCTTCTAATGTTGCGGCATTAATTAAATCACCAGTTTCTGAAAGAACCTGTGGTTCGCTTTTTACCCATACACCATATTCGTCTAATTCTTCGGCAGAGCCTAACTGACTGCGATCCGAATATATAGAAGGTTTCTTATTTGTCATGAACCACTCCCTAAAAAACAATTATTTTAAATTATCGGCAAAAACCTCTGTATTATTAAGATAACCTATGGTAAACCAGTTGTCAATGCTGCTTTTATATTGAAAGCTGCTAAAATAGCTGTTATTTTAACTTAAAGAATCTTGGGAAAATTTCCGTTAATCGAATCATGAGCATCTTCAAATATCTCCTTGGGTTTTGGACGGCTATTGCTGTTTACACGCTTTTTTCGTTTTTTGCAGGTCCTAAGGGGTTATCTGCGTATAATTACCTTCTTTTCGAGAAGGAGCAGCAGTTGGGTAATATCAGGGAATTAACCTTAATTAACGAAGATCTGGATAAAACCAGGAATAATTTGCTATATGATCAGGATACGCTTTTAGTTCATGCACGGCAAATGGGTTTTGGCTACGAAAACGAGCATTTTATCAGAATTGTCGGCCTTTCTAATGCAAAACCTGTCCCGGCAGAGGTTGGTGTTGTTTATACTGCTCAAGCGCCAAGCTTCATTTCTGAACGATATATAAAAATTACTGCTCTTTCTTTAGGTTTAATGCTTTTTGTCTTTTTATTCATGATGGAATTCATAGATAAACGTTCTGGTGCGGCTTAATGTAATCTGCCGCGGAATTCACGTTCTACTTCGCGTTTTAGGTCTTTTTCGCGGATTCCGGCGCGTTTATCGTACGCTTTTTTGCCTTTACATAGGCCCAATTCAACTTTTACACGGCTTTTCTTGAAATAAAACTTAAGAGGAATAAGGGTGTATCCTTTTTCTTCGACTTTCCGGTTTATTCTTTTAATTTCATCCTTATGAAGCAATAGGCGTTTTCTTCTGTCCGGATCATGATTAAAAACTGATGAAAATGGGTTTTCTGCAATTCTGAGTGAACGAAGCCAAACCTCACCGCCTGCAACTTCGGCCCATGCGTCGGGGAAGGAGATTTTTCCATCCCGGAATGACTTTACTTCTGTTCCAAGCAGCTCTATACCGCATTCATAAGTTTCGTCTACGGAATAGTCAAACCATGCCTTGCGGTTTTTGGCAATTATTTTAACATTTTCGCTCATACCGGTTTTCTCGAGTTATCTGCGCTCTGCAATTACCGGCCGGAACGTTACAAAAGGAGAGGAAAACTCAGGAGGCAGGGATGCTCTTGTCACTGCGGATACGGCTGTCTGCCTGCCTCTCAGGGAGCGTTCTGGAGAACCTACGTCTTCCATCGCCTGGGAGTTGGCTTTGATAAAATGAAGGGGAGCAAATGGATCAGCGCACCATTCCCACCCGGCATTTTGCATACTGCTGACGCTTAAGGAAGCGTATTCCCATTCATCTTCTGTGGGTAGTCTGATTTCCAGATGGGCCAATGAAGACGGAAGGCGGCCTGTAAGCCATTTGCAAAAAGCCTGGGCTGCATACCAGGTAGCTCCGTAAATAAACCTATTGTATGTTTCCAAAGGAGAATTTGAAATTTCGCCGGGAAAATGATCTGTTTGATGTTCTCTCCATTCGGGATTTTCCCTAAGGAAGGCTCCAAATAAAGAGCGGGGAACAGGGGTATCGCTAATCATAAAACTGTTAATATCAATATACTGACCTAAAGGTTTTAAATAGTTGGCTTTTCCGCTTTTGTGTAATTTTCCCGCGATCATACTCCTAAAGGTTAACCCTGCCAATTCATACGATCTGCCTCCCTGCATAAGGGGGCTTTGTGTATTGTCGGGAATAAATGACGTATTAACATCGGTTTCACTAATTGTCCTTACAGAAGTATGCGGCAGCTGCGAAAGCAATGAAATGGTGCCTGGATTTTCTGACAGGAAAACAAGCACATCAGAAATAGTGCCAAGCAGTGTAACCGGAGAGGGGGCATTGCCATTTTGGTCAAACAGCGCTTTTGCACGAATAAGATCTCGCAAAGCTGCCTGCGTAACAGCAAACCTGGAAGCTGCCAAAAGCATGTCCGCAAAGGTCTCTCTATCGGCTGCTGATAGCTCTCCAACACGATAAACGCCTTCGGAAAGACTTAATGGGATTTGCCAGGCTTCGGTTGCTTCTCCTCCAAAAGTCCATGCGGCAAAATCAAACGCATATATGGCAAAAGTTGCCATAGGGTCTGCAGTTTTTAGTGTTTTTTCTATTTTATAAGTGCGGGGGAAATAACGTGAACCAAAGATTCTTCCGGGAATTTCATGTATAGAGGATTGGCTTTCAAAACCAGGCATAACTACTTCGATTGTGTATGTCCCTTTTGGGATGAAAATTCGAGTTCCGGCAAGCCCCATATATACATCATTTACCCTGATTGCCGCTCCCGCAGGTTCGGTTTTTACGATTAAGGCAACTTGCGTATTTTTAATTCCAGGGAATACAAGGAAAAAAAAGATGATAGCCAAGAGGATTATCGAATAAATTACAGTAAGATACACACCGGGGCGGATACCCATAAAGGGTTTTAGCTTAACTTGATCTGGATCATCGTCTTTTTTCATTTTCATAAGACATTATAAACAGAAAAGAATTATTAAAACAATAGCGTAAAAAAAGAGCTGTTCGATTTAAGTGTTTCGAACAGCTCCATGCCCTTGAGGCATATCGGAAGTATAGTGATTTGGGAGGGGAACTATAATCCCGACACTTATTTATCGGCACAGTGTTTAAATATCATGAATAATTCTTTTATTCTTCTTCATGGATCGTTATGTCTACATCCAGGGCTACCCGGTAGGTTTTTCCGCGTTGGATGTTTAGTGTCCGTATTACGGTGTAGTCGCCTATTTGAAACCTAACTTCGTGTGTTCCAGGTTCTACCATAATTGGTTCACGAATATCTGTAATTTGAGTGTTATTCAGGAAAATCGTGGTATTTTGAGGGCCTTCGAAGATGATTATTGGAGTGGGGTCTTGTAATTCAATAATTAAATCGATTACTCTTGCTCTTTCTACGATAAAACGGCGGCTTTCATTGCGGTAATCTTCTGAAAGGATAACCAAATGATGCTCGCCTTCTTTTAGCAGTATTTCTTCCGATATATTGCTTATTACATTATCGTTTATCAAAACCGTAAAGGGGCGGTTTCTTAGCTGAGGCGGGAAACGGGGGATTAGCCTGACTGCGCCTTCGTCACTTAAAATCGGACGGGCGACAACGCTGAATCTAAGCTGTTCAAAAGCGGCTGGCAGCCCTTTTTCGACAGACATCAGCCTGAACAGCATTGGGAAGGAGGAAGGCTGTACAACAGCGCTGGGAACTGTTACAGATGTTGTTGTTCTTAATCCATGCGCAGAACGGATCGGGATGTGGTAGATAATTCTTAATCTGGAAGGCAGGCCTTCAAACGCAATTTGTCTGCCATAAAAATCAGTAATACCAGAAGCGATTGTAGGCTCGATGTGGTTGAACATTGTCATGACAAGCGCTCCCCGGTATTGCAGCCAGTTCTGAGGGGCTGTGATTTCCAGTTCAACCCCCCTTAAAAAGCGGGTATCACCCAGGTTGATAAGTACAGCGCCGTTTATTCCAATGGAAACAGCATCCCCGCTCATTCTTTCTGGAGATATTACAATGCTGCCGTCCACTACAGTCCGGAAATATTCCGCGTGTAACATAAATCCGGGAAATAATAAAAAAATTGCCAATAATAAAACGGCCTTCATATACCATCCATCATTTGTTAACTTCGCCAAACATCACGGGCGAAGCCTGCCTGCCGGGTCAAAGGGCCTTCCGTCCTGTCGAAGTTCAAAATGCAAATGTGGTCCTGTAGAAAGGCCTGTAGAACCAACTCTCCCTATAAGAGTACCGGATTTAACCTCGGTTCGCAAGATGGTTTCAACTTTTTGTAAATGGGCATAAAGACTAGTCCAATTGTTGCCATGACTGATTATAATGTAAATCCCGTATACCGGGTCTTCTCCGATTGCTGTTACAGTTCCATCGGCAACTGCAAAAACTTCTGTTCCCTCCGGTGCGGCTAAATCTATCCCTCGATGCATTGCATGTTGGCCTGTAAAAGGGTCAATTCTGGCGCCAAATTGACTGGTTATGCGGAAATGCCTTAAAGGAAAACGGAAACTGGAATTCAGGAAAAACGCTCTTTCTGTGGGAGTAAAATCTGCGCCGGGAATAAAGTTAAAAATTAAGTGGCCGGAGGATTTTCTTATTCTCAGTTCGACAATATCCTGGTTTTCTTGCCTTGCTGACGTTAGTATCATTTCAAGGTCGGATTCAATGTTTTGAGGGATAAAAATGCCGGGACAGGAAGGAAGCAGAAGCTGTGTTCCAGCTTGCAGCGCTGCTGGATTATTTAACCTGTTAAGGCTTGTTATGGTTGAATACGGAATATTGCACCGGGCAGCCAAAAAAAAGATATCCTCGCCCTGCCTGACTGTATATTGGTAAATTGTCAAATGTGCCGCTGCTTCCTGAGGCCTTGGGCGGATTGCAGCAAGACGCCTCCTGTTAGCCTGGACATCGCTTATAAATTGCCTAAAACCGTCATCGGTTGGATTAAGCCTATTTATCACAGGATAACCCATAGCGCTTAATTGTTGGGCATCACATGGGTTTCCAAAGGAAATGAATAAAAAAACCAAAAAAAAGGCAAGGATATACCCCTTGCCTGTTTTTAATGCTGTAAGCAAATTTTACCCTGCTACTATTGCATCTGCCGGACATGAACCGACACATACGCCGCAATCCGTACATGCATCCGCATCGATGATGTACTGTCCGTCTTTTTCTGAAATTGCATCCAACGGGCATTCTGAAACACATACGCCACAGCTTACGCAAGCATCAGTAATTTTATAAGCCATATTATACCTCACTGTATTTAGTATTACCTAAACAATACCATATTAATTACTTGTTGACAAGACAAAATAGGCCGAAAATAAAATATGAGATTTTTGGGAATATTAATTGGAATTGCCATTATGGGAGCCACCACTTACATGGCAATTAATAAAAAATCGACGATTCAAATCCGTATTTTTTGCCTGATTGCCATTGCTTTAATGTTGTTAACCGTGATGATTTGTCTGGTTCTTATCCTTTCCGGCACCAGAGTATCAGATGACCCGTCAATTGTAATTGTTGGCGGTCCTCCGGCAGAGGTTGACGAATCTGGCAATAATTTACTATCCCTTCTTTTTTCTGTTATTTTCCTGCTTGCTTTATTTGTATTGATTGTAGTAATTTCCATGCGGGAACATCGCAGGAATAAGGCGTAAATGTAGTTATTACTGCAATTTTCCAATTACCCTGCCGCACCATTCGTCAAACTCAATGTCTTCAAATTGCAATTCCGGGTGTGCCAGAACATTGGCGATCGTCATTTTTAAGCCTTCGTCGGCACGAACCTTTGCGCAAAATTCCGGGACTAACCGTTTTAGTTTTGTATTGTCAAAAACAACTGAGTTGGCCTTGTCTCCAAGCAGGCTCCCATGGAAATCGTAAAGGCCTTTGGAATGTTTATCCAGAAAACTGCTTGCGATATGGACAGCGTTTAACTTTACATTTAAGGCATCGGCGATTATTTGATAGATTTGGTTCCATGTAACGCTTTCGTCGGACGTGATATGCACGGCTTCTCCTATTGCATGGATATTTCCCATGAGCCTTGTAAACGCATAGGCAAAATCACATGAATGGGTCAATGTCCATAAACTTGTGCCGTCTCCGTGGATAATTACGGGTTTGCCGTCCAGCATTCTTTTTGCCACCTGCCAGCTGCCCCTGGAGCCATGAACCCCAAGCGGGATGTACCGCTCATCATAGGTGTGGCTGGGCCGGACTATGGTTACAGGAAAGCCGGATTCGCGGTATTTAACCATAAGGTTTTCTTCACATGCGATTTTGTTCCGGGAATATTCCCAAAATGGGTTGGCAAGGGGTGTGCTTTCAGTAACAAGATAAGAAGAAAGCGGTTTTTGATACGCAGAAGCTGATGAAATAAAGATAAACTGTCTGCATAAACCGTTAAAAATATCAAAATCTTTTTGAATATGTTCTGGAACAAAAGCGATAAAGTCGGCAACTACATCAAAATACCCGCCGTTTAATGTTTTTTCCAATTTTTCCCGAATTACGTGTGTTTCTTCGTTTCTTATGTCGCACTGGATTTGCTTTACATTGGGAAATTCGCTTTTACGGTTTCCCCGGTTTAAATGATATATTTCCCAGCCCAGATCAGGCGCCAGCCTGGAAATTGCAGCGGAAATGATGCCTGTTCCTCCGATAAATAACGCTTTCATAATCGCCCCCTTTTGGTATCATTTTAATGTATGGGTGGTAATTGTCAATAAGAAATAATATACTACCAGCAATTCTGATGTGATAGTAATAACACCTAAAAAATATATTGTTTCCTGACATGCAGTCGGCGCAAAGCCCTTGCCGGTTCCGGACGGATGTGGCGGTTATTTTCGCACTGTTATTTTAAATATAAATTGACATTCAAACTTGTGGCGAGCTAGCTGTCACACCGAATGTCACCGGCAAGGGCTTTGCGCCGCCTGCTGAGCAGTGATCATAATTAATGTAGTGCATGCTTACAATAACAACTTTTCAAACAGTTTATGGTATATTATAGTAGGAGATGGGAAATAGCCGATATTAAAGAGTATATGCCATAAAACGGCATATACTCTTACTTCTTTTTTAGTGGTTTTAATGAAGAAACTTTGTGTGTTTTTTATACTTTTTGTTTTTCTCGGTTCTGCGGCTTGGGGGGAGGAGTATACGTGGACTGGTGTTGAAGATAATCAATGGACAAACCCGGAAAACTGGATTGATGAAGATGGGGATGTGCCGGATAGTTATCCGGGGGAAAATCCTGATGCTATTGCGATATTTGAAAATTCCGCCAATGTTTCTTTAGATGATTTTCTGCCGGAATTGTTGGACGACCTAATAGTTGATACTGGCGTAGCTCTTACACTGATTGCCGGTAATGCTTCTGGTTTTGATGCAAACGCTCTGACTATTGATGGAACTCTTAATCTGGAGGGTGGCAATTATTCCATTACAAATGTAATAACAGTTGGCAGCGATGGGGTTTTAAACCTTGGGGCACAAGGAATCACAGCAGGTACAATCAATAACGATGGAATAATTGATCTGGGATCACATAGTATAACAGCAGTTACAATCAATAATAATGGAACATTGCGTCTTGTTGGAGATTCAAATCAATTTGGTAACCGTACATCAATGGGCGGAACTGTTGAGTTTACCGGCATTGGCGACATGCTCGCAGGCATTTCTATATTTGATGATTTGTTAATAACAGGTGGAGACAGAGTTGCGCCTGCTGCGATAACAGCAATTAACATTACTGTTACAAATTCCGGCTCATTGGATATGGACAATGAAACTCTAAATGTTTCGGGAGATATAACCGGCTTCATATCAGATATTGGCACCTTGAATTTAACAGGCGCCGGTTCACAGGTTATTAATTTTGGCGAGAATACCACAATTGATACACTGAATAAAACAGTTGCTGGATTAGCCGTAATCAATGACGTGTTGACTGTAACAGGAAATGTTCATGTAACAAATGGAACATTAACACTGGGAGATGATTTTGAAACAACATCTCTTGAGATCTTTGGAGGAACGGTTAACCTTGAAGGCGCAGACAACGATATAACCAGCGTATCTATAGGCTCTGGAACCTTTAATCCAGGTGGTTCTCTTTCAGTGTTATCATTGGAAGTTTTAGGCGCTGCAGTAATAACCAACGGAACATCATTGGCAGTAACAGATCTTAATATTAGTAATGCTTCCGCTGGATTAACAGGAGAAGTGCAGTTTGGCGGCGGCAGAGTAACGTTGCCAGATGTTTCGAATATTGTAATAACCGGAGTAAACGGAACAACAGGAGCGTTAATTAGCGGGGATAAAACCATTACGATCTCTACTAATGGTACAGTAACACTTGGAACAATAACTGGCACAGGAGAAAGGTCCTTATCTCTTGCTGGCAGTGGTAATTTTAACAGCGGAGGTAATAGTTTCACTGATGTTACAGTAGAATCAGGAGCAGATATAACGCTGGAAGGCAATGCTTTAACGTGCGGTATTCTTGATAATAATGGAACATTAACTCTTGAGACACAAATTATATCTGTAACAGGTGCGATAACTAATGATGGAACTATTAATGCCGGGACACAAGTTATTACAGCAGAAACAATAACTAATAATGCAAGTGGAACATTGATACTTGCCGGGAATGCAAATCAACTGTTGTTACCAGGTGTTCATGCATCGATGGGTGGGACAGTTGAGTATATTGGCAATGGTTTAACGCTTGCAGGTATTACAACATTTAATAATTTGCTGATAACAAGCGGAACTAGAGATGTAGCTGCTGCAATAACTGTTCATGATACAGCGGAAATCTACTCGGAAATCAATGCAGATTCAATAAATATTGCCGGTGCTGCCACCATTGGCGCGGATATCACCACAAGCGGAGTGCAAACATACAATGGGACATTAACGCTCACTGCGAATGTCGTAACATTTGAAGGAAGCGAAGTTAATTTTGTAAATACAGTTACGGGGCAGGATATAACTGTTATTTCTGCGGGAAATTTTACAGTAGGAGCCGGAGGGCTCGAAGCATCAGGAACAATTGATTTAACAAGTTCGACAGGCGGAATCAGCCAGGCAGGAATTATAACTGCGGATACACTGATTGCCGGCGCAGATGACGGTATCAATTTGGAACTGAATAATAATGCCGCACAGGTTAAGCTTGTCAATTTAACGACAGGTTCAATTGTTTACAATAGTAATCGTTCTGGTGATGTTACAATAACAGCGTTTAACGATGCGGCTGGCGAGCCTGTTGAAATAACGGTTTCCGGAAACCTTGTTGTCGATACTGTTGATACTACAAACGGAATAAGTTCTTTGGATTCTCTTACCCTTACAGCCAATAGTATCAGTCATGTTGCCGGAGAAATAATAGCTGCCGATAGCATCAATCTCTATCTGGAAGATGAAACGGGTATGGAGTTTTTGGAGTGGACAAGTACAACTGAAAGTATTTTTATCAATACCAGAACAGAAAAAAACATTGTATATGGCTCTAGTAATCCAATACCAGGTGCGGTTTGGATTAATTCCGCTGTTCCCGGTTCTTGGGATCGTCTTGTATTAAACAGCAGCGGTAATGCAAATATTTTTATTGTTAATGTTGGAGTTACCAGCAGAATTCTCACGGCTATAAACAATGCTGCCGGAGATGGGTTTATCCAAATTAGAGGCAATTATGATTCATCTGCTGCTCTTGTTCTTGAACCTGGCGCTTTCGGAGTGCAGTTAGACGCCGGGGCAAATGTTGTTTTGCAGAATACACTCTTTAACCTGTCTGCTCCAAACAGGAATTTAACTTTGTTAGGTGTTAATCAAACCAATGCTTCGATTACTGCAGCAGGTATTTCGCTTGGAGGAACGATAAACGGAACATCGCCGGGTAATAATTCTTTAACCCTTGATGCTTCCTATGCAGCAAGTGATAATATTTCTGTAACAGGGGATGTGGGGAATTTAGTCAGATTAGGGGATATAACCATAACGAATAGCGGCATTTTTTCTCTAACTTCTTCTGCGGACATTCAATTGTCTGGCAGTTTTAGACAGCAAAACAGCGGGGGTACTGGAAGCAGCAATCTTGAATCAAGCATTACTACAACAGGCGGCACGGGAGAAACAATCAGTTTTGATAATCGTGTTATACTCGCAGCGCCCACTGTAACTTTTACAGGTTCAACCGGAAGTTTAGTTCGTTTTGGAAATACTGTAACAGGGCATGAGATACCTCGTGTTTTGGCAGTGGATACGGCAAATGCCCGCTTTGAAAACGATGTTGGTGTTGGTATAGGCGGCAACATTGCAAGCGTAGTTGTTGACGGAGATAGTACGATAAGCGGGAATATCACTACCACAGCGCCCGCTGGTCAAACCTATAATGGTGCAGTAATACTCGCTGCAAACGTAACCTTTACAGGTTCACCTGCAAGCGCCGTTCGTTTTGGCGGTACAGTAAACAGCGCCGCCGTTGAGCTTCCGGCTCCCCCGATTCCGCGTGAATTAACGATAGCAAATAACGCGTCGGTTGAATTTAATCAGGCTGCCGGTGGTGAGAATCCTTTAGCCAGTGTAACGGTAACTGGCACAGCCGCGATAAGCGCAAATATTACCACCACAGAAGAGCAGGACTACGCCGCTGTAAATTTATTCGGAGTTACACGAACATTAACATCGACAGGCGGATATGTTAGTGCAAGTGGTGTCGTCTCGGGAGATGCAGGTGTAATTGTACGCGCTTCGCAGGGTATAACCATGAGTGCAGCCAATACATTAAGCGGAGATGTAACGCTGGAGAATAACCAAACAGGACAGGCTGTAGATGGAGATATACAGTTCAATAATGCCTCAGACAACATAAACTTGATAGCGCATAACGATACCATTGAAGGTATAATTGATATAGAACATGATGGGCTGTTAAGTATTGCCGGTGTATCTTCCAGAGAAGGCGAGATAACCCTTAAAGGTACAGAAGGCATAGTAATTGGGAGCAGTATAAATACTTCCAATGGGCAGGTTATTGCAGATGTTAACCTTGAATCGGCAGATGGAGATATTACAGGTAACGGTGTGATAACCGCAGGCAAATTGACAATAACCGCCGGCGGTTCAATCGTATTGTCAAGTGAGTTAAATAATGTTGTTACATTGGAAATACCGCAAGCCGGCGGCGATGTAGAATTTGTTAATAACGGTGTACTTACAGTTAATGCAATAAGTACAGCCGAAAATGTAGAAATAACGG
Source organism: Treponema sp. (assembly GCA_031281025.1). Classification (GTDB taxonomy): domain Bacteria; phylum Spirochaetota; class Spirochaetia; order Treponematales; family Breznakiellaceae; genus WQXQ01. The sequence continues at coordinate 44,990 of JAITFY010000011.1, forward strand.
CAATAAGCGGAGATATTATAATAAGCGGCAATATAGGTTCAAGTACCACAAGTGTTGGAATAGTAAAAATTGTTTCCGGAAATGCTCAGAACATCAGAATAGATTCAACAGGCAGTATAAATAGTTATAGCTTAATACTAATTGCCGGTGAAGATGATGATTCGACAGGTATGGTTACTATAAATGGCAATATAACAGTTGAAAGTCCTGACGGTCAGATAGGTGATTGTTACGGGAATGCCGCATTACATATAAGGGCCGGAACATTTGAAGGAAGCGGAGATATTACTCTTGAAAATGACGGTTGGGTTTGTGCGGATCTGCTTGAATTATTTGATTTCGGTGGCGATATTTCTCCACAGCATATTCATTTTCATTCCCGCAATCATATTGTTTATAGTAATAGAGCCAGTTCATATTTTGGTACATTAATTCCAGATGGTTATTTATACATCAACGCAGAAAATGAAAATTTGGGTGATGACTTACAGATTATATCCAGAGGAGACAGGAGTATTTTTGTTGTTGATATTCCGGTTAATAGCCTTAATCAGGCAAATACCAGAAATGTTACACTT
>JAITFY010000015.1 GCA_031281025.1 Treponema sp.
GTCAGAAACAAAATGACCGAGTTTCTGTCTTGCCCAATCTGTATAAATCCGACCGCTTGCAGGGTCTACATTCCGTGAACCGCAATGCCAAGCTACTTCATTATCCGGCATGGTTTGTAAAATATCGCCATTTAAGTCAACAATATATTGTGTGCTTGAATGGTGTTTATTTCTTGGACAATCAACTTCAAAATAATTCCAGACAGATTGAGCCCTCTGCCCCGGCATACCGACATAATGTAGAATAACTGCTCTACATTCTGCTAACCGCCTACCCGGACGGCTGTACTGGTTCACCGTCATAAATCTTTGGATAATGTTCATTAGTGATTTCCCCCATGTTTAATAAAATTTACGATTATCGACACAAGCAACGCTGTAAATGCGATAATCACGCTAAACAAAGAATTACGGTCTTTTCTCCGTTCACCTTCCTTTTTTTCCAATCTCTGTACACGCTCAATAACATTCTGTTTAAATTCCTTCATTTCGCCTTTGAGCTCCCGTATTTCGCCTAACGTTTCAACAATTAGCTGCCTGTCTTGATTTGTCATAGACCTACCCCCTGAAATCTTGTTTTTATTCATTATTCCCGCCTGTTTCAATAATCTTAAATGTTGCTACAAAAGCCGCATCACGTTTATACCGGAATGAAAACGCATTTATCATTCCTTCGCTTTCATCATTTTTCATTTTTATTTTTACTCTCGCGCCGACACAGGCATTGAATACCGCCTTATGAGTTTTTACAGTAAACTCCCGCCTTTTCATTATCCTTTCCGCTAATTCACGTTTCACCCAATCTTCATAATGAGGTATGCTCAAACCGTGTTTGTCTTCTATCCCATAGTCAGAAAAGTAAGAACCGGTTACATTAAGTGCGATAGTCCCAAAAGTATTAACGCCTTTTATGTCTCTCATAAAACAGGAACGGTTGAGATCAAGTACAATAGGTCTTCCGTGTATTGTTGCGTTATATAAATCGCCGTCCGCTTCTTTTTTAAGCGTAAGAACCGCCTTGTCATGGTTTGTGGTAACATCATAATGGGTATACGAAAAAGCGCCGTCATATTCAAGGCGGTTTTCCGCTTCTTCCTTCATATCTATTTCATCAGCAAAGATGACATTTCTTTCTTTACTGGAAGCATCAAATATTTTATATTTTGCTTCATAATTTGAGCTTTCTATTTCTCTGACAAGCGGATATTTGAAAGGGTAATGCGGCTGCAAAAACTCATCATAAAAAACAGGCGGATCGTCATACCGCCAAATTTCCTGCCGTCCAAGAGATACAGGCATATTTACTTTTAACCGCACTGTGTTACGGTATAAGTCTGTACGTGATATTTTTCGCAGGTGAAAAATATTCTCGCCTGTGAATGTGTGTGCAATTTCATCATCTAATAACGCTTCTGACTGGTAAGGAGAATGTGTAAATACTAATGGTTTTTCCGGCGTACATTCCAAATGGCAGCGGTATGCAGCGGCAAGGCTGGACAGTTCTGCCCATACATTACGCCTAAGCCGCACATAAGGCAAAGTTACAGAAATGGTGGAACAGTCAATGTCATTTTCCGTTAATCCAGCTCGACCCGCTATACCGTGGACAAGTGATTTTTCGGGCTGTGTTTTATCGCAGACTACAGAATAGGTAAATACAGCGGGGGAAGTCCAGTCCCTAGCATCGTCTGTTTTTCGCAGTTTTTCCGACAAGTCCCTAAGCCCGATATACACATAACGTTTTCGTCCCTCTCCCCGAATATCCTGTATACCCTTGTCATCAACATAAAAAACAAACCGCTGGAAATACGGTAAACCATCGCCAAGCGAAAAGGAAACCTTTACTTGTGAACCCGCCCCAACATTTGAAAATGCGTATATTCCAATCGTATTATCAAGTAAAAAATCACCTCTTGCGGTAGTACCCCCGGTAGTTTCCTTTAAACCGTAAAAATTAGCCTCGATTATATCTTGCTCAAAAATCCCATAATAAAAGCCCAAGCCGCTGTCGATTTCTATTTTTAACCGGACAGGTTTATCAGCGGCATTAATGGCTTCTTGCAAGGCATTGTCTATATCATAAAATTTCATAATGTTACCTCACCAGATGTAAAAACTTCTGTAGTAACTGTTCCCGAAACATAGTACCTAAGCGGTCCGATAACGGTATCGGCAGTATTTATAAACGTTTCATCAGATGTTAAAACCAGCCGCTTAATTGTTATGCGAAATGTGCCGAAGTGTCTTTCTTCGTATTTGTCCCGCAATAGTTTAGCAGCAATAACTATTTCATCAATTATTTCAGGAATATCAGAGCCAGTGTCCATTACCCTTTTTATCCAAAGTTCGGTTTTTGTGCCGCCCTCTTTTTTTGACAGTAGGGTAAAGCCGTATATATTTCCGTAGTCTTTCCCGTTAATCTTGTATGAAACACAATCACCGTTAAATCTTTCCTCATTTTCTTTAACAACTTTATCCGTGTATGGGTAAACAGTAGGGCTTCGCTCTCCGCAAATATCAAGTTTAAGTTTCAAGGTTTCTTCACGGTTCACCCGCAATTCAAAAACTTTAACACGGCAAGCCTCAAACAGTCTCCGCTCCTTGCCTCGGTCTTGCACCAAATCAAAGCAATCAGTGTCTTCAAGAGGTAAAAGGTTTAATTGGTATTGATACAAGTCTCTTGTTTCCGAAACAAAAACCGGTAGCCCCGCCGAACCCATAGCAAGGTAGAGCAGAAGCGGAGCCGTCCCGATGGTCAGAGGTGTAACTATGCAGCCAGTAACACCGTTACTTTTATGTATAGCTCTGTTAATTCCGTCCCCTTCAATGGACACTTCCTCATGCAGTAAAAATATAGCTTCTCTTATAGTTTCTTCTGAATAGGGTATATCCATTTCTCGATGAATGGTTTTTATGACGATAGAACAATCACAGCCCTGGACTTTCATACATCTATCCCCTCAACATTTACCCGCAGAGATAACACCAGCCCCCAACCTTCCCCACAATTCGGCTTTTTTGGCGGTAGATACTTTTTTCCGGTTATTACAACTCTGTCCGCAATCCCGCCCAAAGTAACATCTTCGCCTAACGCCTTGCCAAAAGCGTAAGCGTAACCATAGCAGTACAATTCCCCATCGTCATGTTCTTGTAGGGTAAAGCTGATAGACAGAGAATAAGCGTCTTGCCGTATTATCCGTTCCTTTTCAGTTCTTTCACATGAAGCAAGGGAAATAGTAGGAGAAACTGCGAAGTTTCCAACAGTTCCAAACTCGATAACAGGAAGCAAATATTCCCATTCCCGAAAAATCTCATTGACCCGCACAGCCAGCATTTTTCGGAAAGCTTCAATTATTTTCTGTTCAATAAAAT
>JAITFY010000084.1 GCA_031281025.1 Treponema sp.
CCGGAGTTTGCCATCATGTAAATTGAGTTAAAGCCATTTCTGTCCGATTCAAGGGTTTTCATCGTTTTATCGGTAAGGTTATCGTTGGTTTTTGTCCAAACCTGAACAACCTGGTTATAACGCTCTTCGTTGGTGATGTGCCCTGCTCGCCACTGTTTCTGGATCGACTCAACATTTTTATTGGCTTCGTCGATCATTTCGGCTTTTTCTTTGGGGATAACAATGTCATCAACACCAATAGTTGCGCCAAATATCGTCGCATACAAATAACCCAAATGTTTTACCGCATCCAGCATCTGCACAGAAATCCATGAACCTTTATCCCTGAATACATATTCAACAAGCGAACGAATCTCTTTATCTTTAAGTTCAAAATTAATAAACGGAAGATCCGCAGGAAGCTCTTCGTTAAACACAAGCCTGCCTGCAGTAGTCACAATTGTGCCGCTGGCATTAAGCTCTGCGCTGTTTCCAACCCTGTCCCATATTGGATGTTTGGGCGGTTTAAGGCGTATGGCAGCTCCCCAATCCAGAGTTTTTCTTTCTACCGCCATCATAACTTCTTCGGGAGAGGAATAGTACGGAATCCTGTCTTTGGTTTCGGGATTATCCGAACCTTTACGTTTGGCGTTAACATTTATTCTTGTAAGGAAGTTAATGCCCAAAACCATATCCTGCGATGGAAACACAATTGTTTTCCCGTTGGCAGGATTTAAAAGATTACGCGCAGAAAGCATCAGTGTCCAGCATTCCATTTGAGCAGCCTGAGTCAACGGGACATGGACTGCCATCTGATCACCGTCAAAGTCTGCATTAAAAGCATGACAAACCAGCGGATGCAGTTTGATGGCTTTGCCTTCTACCAAAACCGGTTCAAAAGCCTGAATACCTAACCTGTGCAGAGTTGGAGCGCGGTTTAAAAGTACCGGATGTTCTTTTACAACCTCATCAAGGATTGCAAATACTTCTGGAGTTTCCTGTTCAACAAGCATCTTTGCTTTTTTAATATTAAAAACAACATCTTTGTCAACTAACTTTTTCATGATGAATGGCTTAAACAATTCAAGCGCCATTTTTGTTGGTATACCGCACTGCCACATTTTAAGATCGGGGCCTACCGTAATAACCGAACGCCCTGAATAGTCAACACGCTTTCCAAGCAGGTTCTGGCGGAAACGCCCCTGCTTTCCTTTTAACATGTCACTGATCGATTTAAGGGGCCGGTTCGCAGAACCCTTTACAACCTTTTTCTTTTTTGAATTGTCGAATAACGCATCAACAGCTTCCTGCAGCATCCGCTTTTCGTTGCGGATAATGATGTCAGGAGCAGTAAGGGACTGCAATCTTTTAAGACGGTTGTTGCGGTTGATTACCCTGCGGTACAAATCGTTAAGATCACTTGTAGCAAAACGGCCGCCGTCAAGCTGAACCATAGGGCGCAGCTCGGGGGGAATTACCGGAATCACATTAAGAATCATCCATTGCGGTTTGTTATGAGAGCCCCTAAAATTTTCTACAATTTCGATACGTTTTAAAAGCCTCTTGTCGCACTTATCTTTTTTATCGATCATCTTTTGCCGCAGCTCCGAAGCCATCGTATCAAGGCTTAGGTTTTCCAAAAGAATACTGACAGCTTCAGCGCCCATGCCGGCAGTAAAACTGCCTCCATAACGTTCATGACAAACGTAGAATTCGTCTTCTGTTAGCAGCTGTCCTTTTTTTAAAGGAGTATCACCGGAATCAATTACAATGTATTTTTCGTAATAAAGAACCGACCTTAACTGATTTGTAGGAAGATCAAGTAAAAGCCCAATCCTGCTGGGGACTGAGCGGTAATACCAAATATGAGACACAGGAGCGGCAAGTTCGATATGCCCCATCCTTTCGCGGCGGACTTTAAAGTGGGTAACTTCGACACCGCAGCGATCGCAGATTACTCCCTTGTAACGGATCGATTTAAACTTTCCGCAGTAACATTCCCATTCTTTGGTAGTTCCAAAGATACGCTCGCAGAAAAGCCCTTCTTTTTCCGGCCTGAGTGTCCGGTAATTGATTGTTTCCGGTTTTTTTACTTCGCCGTAAGACCACGACCGGATCATCTCCGGTGAGGCCAGCCGTATCATTATAGAGTCAAAATCCTGAATATCCCGCATGGTTCTCCCTCATTTAAACTTACATACAAACTTAAAATATAAGCAATTTAAAAATTGCTGCCAGATTTAGTTATCAGCTCTTCGTCTTTTTCGGTCAGCGGTATTTTTTTGCCCTTTATATCATAAATAGAAAGATCCAAAGCAAGACCGCGCAATTCCTGAACCAGTACGTTAAACGATTCGGGAACCCCCGCTGTTGTAGAAGGCTCTCCTTTTACGATTGCTTCGTAGATTTTTGATCTTCCCGTCATATCGTCCGACTTAATCGTTAAGAGTTCCTGCAATGTATTTGCAGCGCCGTAAGCTTCAAGCGCCCACACTTCCATTTCACCTAACCTTTGGCCTCCAAACTGGGCTTTACCTCCAAGCGGCTGCTGGGTAACAAGCGAATACGGACCTGTAGAACGCGCGTGCATTTTATCGTCAACAAGATGATGCAATTTAAGGAAGTAAATCATTCCGCAGAAAACCGGATTTATAAACTCTTCCCCTGTCCTGCCGTCCCTTAAAATTACCTTGCTTGTGACAGGCAAATTTGCTTCTTTAAGTTTTTCTTCGATTTGTTCCGCCGATGGCGATTGAAAAACCGGCGCAGAATACCATTCATCCAACGTGGAGCCCGCCCAGCCAAGTTCGGTTTCAAGCAGCTGGCCGATATTCATACGTGATGGAACACCCAAAGGCGTTAGACACAGATCAAGCGGTGTGCCGTCTTCCATGAACGGCATGTCTTCTTCCGGCAGGATACGCGCAACAACGCCCTTGTTTCCATGCCGGCCTGCCATCTTGTCGCCTTCACGCAGCTTGCGCTTTGTTGCAATCAGTACCTTTACAACTTCGTCAACTCCAGGACTTAAGCTGTCATGTTCTGTCCGCTTGAGCCGTTGAATATCGATAATCGTTCCATCGATGCCATGCGGCACTTTAAGCGAAGTATCGCGCACTTCCTTTGCCTTTTCGCCGAAAATCGAATTGAGCAGCTTGAACTCGGGGGTGGTTTCTGTTTCGCTTTTTGGCGTAACTTTACCAACCAGAATATCGCCGGAACGCACCTTGGCTCCGATGCGGATAATACCTTCGCTGTCAAGATTATCAAGGCTTTTTTCCGATGTATTTGGAATATCACGTGTGATTTTTTCCGGCCCCAGTTTTGTTTCCCTTACTTCTATTATAAATTCTTTGATATGAATTGATGTAAACATATCGTCTTTTACAACACGCTGGGAGATAAGAATCGAGTCTTCGTAGTTGTAACCGTTCCAGGGCATAAAACCAACAAGGATATTACGGCCAAGGGCAAGTTCTCCGTTATGGGTAGCAGGCCCGTCGGCAATTACCTGGCCGGAAATGATTTTATCGCCAAGCCTTACAATGGGACGCTGATTATAACAAGTGTCCTGGTTTGTCCTGTGAAACTTTATCAACTGATAAACATCATTTCCGTTTTCGTCCATCGAAACCTGCGAAGCCGGTTTGGCGTTCCCTGCCCTGTCCGGTTTTACGATAATTTCCTGCGACGTTACGCGAAGAACAGTTCCCCCCCGGCGGGCTTTAACAAGCACACCGGAATCGTAGGCGCACTTGCTTTCCATTCCGGTTCCCACACGCGGCGCTTCCGGAAAAACCAGAGGCACTGCCTGACGCTGCATGTTTGAGCCCATCAAGGCGCGGTTTGCATCGTCATGCTCCAGAAACGGAATAAGCGAAGCAGATACGGAAATAATCTGTTTGGGAGAAACGTCCATAAATTGAATTTCTTCCGGAGCGCGTGTAATATAATCGCCCTGGCGGCGGCATGATATTTGGTCGTCTGCAAACGAACCATTGTTGTTAACCTTTGCAGAAGCCTGCGCAATGTAGTATTTGTCTTCGTCCATAGCGGAAAGATATTCAACGTCATGCGACACGATGCCCTTGTTTACCTTGCGGTAAGGCGTTTCCAAAAAGCCGTATTCATTTACACGGGTATAGTTTGCAAGCGAAACAATAAGCCCGATATTTGGGCCTTCTGGTGTTTCGATTGGGCACATTCTTCCATAATGAGTATAGTGGATTTCCCTTACTTCAAAGCCGGCCCTGTCACGGGAAAGGCCGCCCGGGCCCAGCGCATTAAGACGCCTCTTGTGGGTTAACTCTGCAAGCGGATTTACCTGATCCATGAACTGCGATAATTGGCTTGACCCAAAGAATTCCTTTACAGCCGCGACAATTGGCTTTATGGAAATTAACTCCTGCGGTTTGGTTGTATCGGTTTCTTTTAGACTCATCCTTTCTTTGGCAATTCGCTCCATTCGGCTAAAAGCAGTTTTCATTTGATTCGCCATCAGTTCACCAACAGAACGTATCCGCCTGTTTCCAAGATGATCGATATCGTCGATATTTTCATCGCCGACAAATACCTTAATCAGGTGTTTCATGGTTCCAATAATATCATCATTGGAAAGGGTGAATTTATTATTGGGAAGATCAAGGCTGAACTTTTTATTTAGCTTATAACGACCAACTTTGCCAAGATCATAACGGCGATCGGAAAAGAACATTCCCAAAAGGTCTTTTTCCGCCTGATCAACCGTAATGGATTCTCCGGGCATTAACACCGAATATACTGCCATTAAAGATTCTTCTTTGGACGGCTCAGTTCCCGCTTCTTTTACAAATTTAATATCCTCGCGTTCAAAACAATTTAAAATCATTGTTGAATTAAGCGAACCTTCCGCCTGAAAATCAATATAACAAATTGTTTTTATGCCATTTTGAACAAGTTCATCTACATTGTGCGGATGAAGTTTATCTCCAGCCCGGAAAAGAACTCTAACATTGCTCGCCTGAACATTGCCGGCTTTACCTTTGGATTTACCGGAAACGGCAGTATCAACGCTGCCAGATTCACCAATAGGCTCTTCTATTACAATTGACTGTGCAAGAACCTTGCCGGAAATTTTCTCTTTTGTTTCCCTGTCATCTTTTATTTTTAGAGTATCGCTGGTATAAAATGCATTGATAATATCTTCTCTGGTTGAAAAGCCCAATGTACGCAGGAAAATGGTTCCCAAAATCCGTTTTTTTCTGTCTATCTTTGCGTAAATCAATTCACGCTTTTTATCGATTTCGAATTCAAGCCAACTGCCGCGGTAAGGAATAATGCGTGAAGAAAAAACATCTTTATCGTGGCTAAAAATAACACCGGGAGAACGATGTATCTGTGATACTACTACTCTTTCCGCTCCGTTAATAACGAATGTACCTCTTTCTGTCATTAGAGGAATATCGCCCATGTATATATCTTTCTGGCGGATTTCACCTGTTTGCGTGAACGCCAAATTGATTCGCGCTTTTAGTGGAACCGAATATGTAAGGCCTTTTTGTTTACACTCCAGTTCTGAGACTTTTATATTGTTTTCGTCGAATGTATAGTATTCGTATTCCAGCCTCATATCATCATTGGGACTTTTAATGGGAAATGTTGTTTCAAAAACTTCCTGAAGCCCCACAGATATTGGTTTTTCACCTTTTTTAATTTTTTCTCTTTGTAAAAAACGTTCGTAGGAATTGAGCTGAATATCAATAAGATCCGGCAGATCCATCACATTCTGAATATCTTTTCCAATATTTTGACGCTTATCGGCTTGCTTTATTTTATTCATTATTCCTCCCTTCCAAATTGGCTATTTGATACCAGACAAATGCCTGGTATCAAATCTACAATAATACTACTGAATCTCAACTGTACCGCCTGCTGCGGTGATAACATCTTTGATTTTGTTGGCTTCATCTTTGGAAACAGCTTCTTTAAGCGGCTTGGGCGCACCTTCCACAAGGTCTTTTGCCTCTTTAAGACCGAGCCCTGTAACAGCACGAACTTCTTTAATTACGGCTATTTTTTTGTCATCTGCAAATGCCTTAAGAATAACGTTAAATTCTGTTTTCTCTTCTTCTGCAGGAGCTGCTGCTGCTGCACCTGCTACTGCTACTGCAACAGGGGCTGCGGCTGAAACGCCGAACTTCTCTTCCATCATTTTTACCAATTCTGATACCTCCAGAACTGTCATGGAAGCAATCGCTTCTAAAATTTCTTCTTTTGTGGCTGCCATATTATCTTCTCCTAATAAAAA
>JAITFY010000164.1 GCA_031281025.1 Treponema sp.
GGATATTTTGTAACAGCAGATCATCATGAATTGGACATAGTTGAAGAAAAAGAAGAAGAAATAAAAATCATTTGGATTAGGGAAAGAAAAAACAAATAAAGCAAACCAACTGCACATAAAGAACGTTATGTGCCATAAAATTGAACAGGAGTAGCAGCTACCAATATTTTGTGGTGTCGCTACGGCAACTGGTACACCACATCTAGCGTAGTGCCAGTCACCATCTGTCCCACATATCTTAACTGATTACTGAACATGTCTTAACTGATTAGTGGTCAATTTGGCCACCTTACCATAAAGGCAAAAAACTTTAACGTTTATTTTCCTAACCATTTAAAGGTGCATAGAAAAGCAGGTTGAAACCGTAGTAACAGGCAGCGGCGGCAAGAACAATTTAAAGAGGTTTTCTACTTGGAGGTGCCACAGGAATGAAGATGTCAATGAGGTTCGTGGTAAATATTATCCCCTATACTCCCTAATCACCCTATTACCAATGTTACAGGTAATCTCATAGGGTATTGTACCAACTGCTTCCGCTAAAAGCGCTGCATCACAGAAGCCGCCGATAACAGTTGCTTCTTCCCAGCGCTGTACATCTGTTTCTGGTCCTAAATTTACAATGCATTGATCCATGCAAATTCGGCCAATAAGAGGGTATGTTTTATTATTGATTGTTACTTGCCATTGGTTACTGGCAAGACGCGGAAAACCATCAGCATAACCTAATGGAAGAACTGCAATGAATGTATCCTGCAGGGCTGTCCATGTTCTGCCGTAAGAAACGCTATCGCCTTTTTTTATTTTTTTTACCAATGATACAATGGTTTTTAGCTCCATTACAGGTTGTGCCTGAACCGGCTCATAACCTGATAATGTTTCCCTGTGTAAAAGAGGCGTATCATCTTCGTTTACGGTTTTATAGCCGTAAAGTAGGATGCCTGGTCTTACCATGTCCAGCCAGGTATCTGGATGCAGGATAACTGCGCCCGAATTAGCTGCATGAACAATTCCAGGGTTAATGCCGGCACTTTTGATTTGTTCAACTGCCTCTTTAAATCGTGATAACTGCATTTGTGTATAGAAAATATCCCATTCATCGGCAGAATCTGCAACAGCGAAGTGGGTGGCAGTTCCGGCTAATTCAAGCCCCGGACAGGAGACAATGTAACGGGCCAGGTAAAGGGCAGTTTCAACAGGGCACCCGATCCGCCCCATACCGGTGTCGATTTTGATATGGACGAGCAGCTTAACTTTTCTGGACTCGGCTTCCCGGTTTAATAAAGATGCAAAACTTTCATCAGAAACAAAGGGAATAAGCCCTGAATCAATAATTTCTGGAATTTCCTTATAATGAGGTTGAGAAAACAAAAGAATAGGCGCAGTTATCCCGGCTTTTCTAAGATCGATTCCTTCGGATACCGTAGCGGCGCCAAGACAATAGGCGCCTGCCTCCAAACTTGTTTTGGCAATTTGATTTACCCCATGACCATAAGCATCAGCTTTTACCGGCACACAAATCCGGCACTCGCCAATACGGGCCTTTACTGCGTAAAAGTTAGACATAAATCGATCTAAATGTATTATTGCTTTGGTCATACTACTATATTAGCATATATCTTTTTTCTTTAACTAGTTGTTTTGTATTTATTTTCCAACACAAAATCTGCTGAACATTTCCTCCAGTATATCAGCGGTAGAAACCTCTCCGGTAATTTCTCCAAGTGAATTAACTGCATCCCTTATAAGCGGCGTTATTATATCAAGGGGTTCTCCCTGTTCTGACAGCGCAAGCGTTTCCTCCAGTGCGGCGCAGGCATTATCAACAAGGTTTTTTTGCCTAAGAGTACCCAGCCTTGCAGAAACAGACAAATCCAGGCTAACGGTATTTGTCTGGTCCAAAATCGCCGAAGTAATTGCAAGATAAAGCGCTGTAAAACCAGCGCCCGTTTTAGCGCTGACGCAAATTGGATTAATGCCAATAACCGGAAATTGCTGCGGTAAAGGAGCAAGGTCGCACTTATTCCAAATAAAAATATGCCTGACATCAGTGTTGTTTTTATTGATAAAATCTGTATCTTCGTTTGTTAAACCATTTTTGCCATCTATCAGATATATGATAATTTCCGCTTCCTGTAAAAGTTTTAAACTGCGTTCCACTCCAATTATTTCGACAGCATCAGAAGTTTCGCGTAAACCTGCAGTATCAACAAGGCGGATTGGAATTCCTTCTATGGAAACCCAGGCTTCTATCCAGTCACGGGTTGTACCTGCAATCTCGGTAACAATGGAGCGATCTTCTTTTAAGAGCGAATTAAAAAGACTTGATTTACCGGCATTGGGACGGCCTGCGATTACTACCGTAACTCCTTCCTGATAGATACGTTCAAGCTGCCAGGAAGCGGACAACATTTTTAATTTGGATAAAACAGCGGCTGCAATGTCCTGTCCGGGAAGTTTACCCTCTATTTCTTCCGTATCAGCGCTGATTTCATCTTCTGAATAATCCAGATAAATTTCTGCGCTTGCCAGTACCTGAACAAGCAGTTGTTTTATTTCGTTTATCTCTTTTTCCAATGAGCCGCAAAGACGCGAAACAGCACGACAGCGTCCTGTTTCCGTTTTGGCAGAAACAAGTTCCATAACAGCTTCACAACGTGTAAGATCGATTTTCCCGTTCATAAAAGCGCGGAAAGTAAATTCTCCCGCAAGAGCTTCACGAAAACCTGCATTTTTTAATACATCCATCACAGCTTTTCCCGCGACAGGCCCGCCGTGGCAGCAAATATCGATGCTATCTTCTCCTGTATAGCTCTTGGGAGCTCTAAAAACAGATATTAAAACTTCGTCGATTTTTTCATCTGTTTTTATCCAGCCATGTATAATAGTATTTCCTAACGCTTTTTTTAAATCAGACGGCGAAAAAACCAATGCCGCCAGTTCAATCGAGCCTTTTCCCGAACAACGTATCAGGGTAAGAGCGCTGTTTCCAGGCGTGGTTGCAAATGCTGCAATTGGAGTTTCGTCGCCATAATTGACTTTGTTATGCGCCATTTAAAAACCTTCAAAAAACGTCTGTCTAAGACGGTTAACTGTAGCAGCCTGAGAACCGCCAGAAGCGGCAGCGCTGTATGCCTGGGCGTATGCTTGTGACATCATTCTTCTTAAAACCTGCTGCATAACATTTTTATCAACCGTAAATTTAATAAAAAAAGTATATACTTCCGGTTGAGAATGTTTAATCCAATAAATATCTTCTTTAACCGCAGTTGGATATTCAGCGCTAAAAGCATCTTTAATAAATAATCTAAAAAATTCTCCGTATTCATCATCAGGATACAGCGAAGCGTTTAAAATCATTCTTTCTTCGATTCTATTCCCAACCAATACTGACAAATCATGTGTTGCAGACATATTTTGAGCCCATTTATTTAAAACAGTAAAATTTTCTCCATCGTTTTTGGCGATAAACAAATATTTATCACTGTAAGATTCGGTTATTTCAGCTGCTCTAACTCCTTCGCTCAGAAAAACCAAAAGCCATTCGGGAAATAATTCTGCAGAAACTCCATCTCTTGAATCGATGATATTACCAATAACAATTGTTTTGTCAAATGCATAAACACTAAAATCGGGATCCGGTATGAATACATTGTTGTTTTGACCCACACAAGAAAACAAAACAATTAAAAATAAAAAATATGGCGCTGTAAATAATTTTAATTTCATGTTAAGTATTTTTTAATCACCTAAAAGGGAGGTTTCACTTTCCACCGCCAGCTCTTCATCTTCGTTTGATTGAATTTCCATTGGCGGAACAATATACAAAGCAAACTCATCCCATAACGCTGTAATTTCATGCCTTATAGCTGTAGTTTGATCAGATGTTTCTTCGGTTAATCTGGGTTTAATGTTTTCCTGCACAGAACCCAGCAAAATTTTAAATTCGTCATTTATGTCAGCTTCAAGAGTAATTGGAGTTGCTGCCAATTTGCTGTCAATATAGTCTCCTAAAACATTAAGCTGTGCCGACAAAAAACCAGGCAGAATTGAAAAATTTATACTTACAGTAAAAAAAGAATCTTTATCCGCCCAATTATACTCAACCTTTGTCTGCTCAGTCTCTGTTTGTTCAACCTCTGGCTGCTCAAACGTCATTTGGTCAAATGACGTTTGCTCAAATGATTCGGGAAAAGATTCATCCTCATCGGACGGCCAAAGCGCGGTAAAACCTGGTGTGGGAACAGGTACTGGTACCATCAAAGTATAAAATTGTGAAACTGTATTGGAAGGAGAAGATAATGTCAGTATCAAATTTGAGCCGTCCATATACAAATGCATATTTGCTTTATCAAACTGAATTGAAAAAATACCGCCGTCATTTAAAGGTTTTAATCTGAATAGTACTTGCCAATTATTATCGTTAGGCGAAAACGTTACCCCAGGCAGGGATACTTTGTTTCCAAAACCTGCGGCTATTCCATAAGTTCCGCCTGAACCCATCCATCTTGGCGAATCTCTTTCATGTTTTAAAACGTGTTCTGCAGAAGCAGTCGTTTTTGAATCATTTAAATTTCCTTCAAAAACATACCAGTGTACAAGCTCAGGAGTATCTTCGGAAACAAGGTGAATATCAATTGATCTTGATGTAACCAAAAGAGATACTTCTTCCAAAAACCCGGATAAATCCTGATAGTTTTCTATTGGATAAACTACTGCATGTATGGAAAAGAAACCACTTTCTTCCGGTACTTTCCATAACAGGTATCCTGCTCCTTCGGAAACTTTTCCTTCGCTGATTTTTCTTCTGCCATTAAACCATTCAATATGAGGATCCAGGCTGCTGTCATAAACTAAATCTGCTTCAAGCATGATAACAGTTCCTTTGGGAATTAACTGAGTACTGTCTGTTATACCAGGCAGATGTACATTGATGCCCTTATAAGAAAAATCAGTATCACTTAAATAAAAAATTGTTCTTTCGATTCGTTGCAGAACATTTTTTCCGCCCATAACGTGGGAAACGACAGTGTATCTGCCCATCGGTAAATTAACAGGCAAGGAAAATGGAGGTAAATCACTTAGATCTCTAACCCAAAAAATCACTTCTGTTAAAGAATGTAAACTCCGGCTGTTAATACTAGCCGTTGTTTCTGACGGATTTTTTTTCGCGGGTGTTTCGGAAGTTTCATCATCTACGGCTAATTCTAAATCCTCTTCTTTGTCTTCATCAATATCTTCGTCTTGCGGAAGATCTGGATCAAGTTCGTAAATAACCTTCCATTCTATGATGTTTCCCCTTGAATCTCTCAAAAAAACTTCAAGCCCCGTGACATCTGGATCGTTTGAAACAGATTCTTCAAAAAACGGACGTATTTTATCGCCGGAACTAGCAAAAGAGCACTCGTCCAAAGGGATATTGTTAATCTGAATGATAATTTTATAATTACCGATAGATGGAAAAAGTGAATCCATAGGTGCGCAACTGCTTAAAAAAACACTTACTAAACCCAGAAAAAAGCAAAGAAAAACATGAAAAATGAGTTGTTTACGCATTTTAAACACATTTTGGATACACATGTTACAATTATTGTATCGTATCTTGACAAAAAAAACAACTTTTTTTTTTGGAAACTTGAGGTATCCTAATGGATGCCGCTTTCTCTCATGCAGCCAAAAAACCTATCTGTTTAACACTCTGCCTGTTGATATTTTCCTCGTCGCAAAACCGGATCATCTCTTCCAGTGAAGGAGTTAATCCAGACAAAACCTGATGAACAGAAATCTTTCTTGCTATGTTTTCGATCTGGCCGCCGGAAAAATCGTAGCGGAATGCCAGGGTGTGTGCAAAATCCTTGTCCAGACCGGAAACCATTGAAAGCCAGATTGATTTTCGTGTATCAAGTTCGGGTTTTTCAAAATCGATTTTGTATAAAAACCGGCGTTCAAACGCAGCATCCATGTTAGCAGAAAGATTTGTCGTAGCAATCAATATTCCGTGCAGGTTTTCGATCTCCTGCAGAATGATGTTCTGAATGGCATTTTCTGTCTGCGCAGGGCCGCTGTGTTCATCGCCAAGATGGCGGCGTTTGCTGAACACTGCATCGGCCTCGTTAAAGAGCAGTATTGGGGTTACCGTTTGCCTTTTTACGGCAGAGCGGTATTTATCGAACAGGGATTTGATTGTCTTTTCGCTGTCGCCAAACCATTTGCTCTTTGTGTTTGCAATATCAATTTGCATGATATTACGTCCGCACATGCGCGCTATTTGATACGATGTTTCTGTTTTTCCGGTTCCGGGGCCACCGGAAAAAAGACAGGCAAATCCAGTTCTCATCCCTTTATCACTCAGGCGTTTTTGAACTGCAGAAAAGTTTTCGATTTTTAAAATTGATGTTAGCTCATCAATTGCCCGCTGGGTTTTTTCCGGGTAAAAAAGTTTTTTTTCTGTAATTGAATCGGAAAGTATCAATCCTTTTATTGGAATCTCTACAAGTGTATCGATCATGTCTCCTACATATTCTTCTCGTACCATATTGGTTAAACGATAAGATTCGGTATCACAAAAACCATCACCATGTGAGTTTTCGATCAGTCCCTTCTTTAGCAGGATATAACTTCCATTTCTTAGCTGCCTTTTTATTCCGATAAAATTGGAGCTGTGTTCATATAATGCTTCTAGTTGACGAAGCGACATATCCGGTTCGTCAACATTGATTGTGTAATGAAAAAAGCGAAGCAAAACCAGCATGTCATCATCTTGTAGTTTAAGGTTAAGTAATTTGTTCACAAAATCAAGATGTGTGTTATCGTTAAGCAGGTTATTCATTTTTGTTCTGGTATTTTTAAATGTCAGGCGTTTTTGAACCCGTTCTTCGCACAGATATTCTATTTGCAAAAACAATTCTTCTATGGTAAGGTTTTTTTTATTTAACAACTCCTGATACGATCCTTTTCTGAGCGCTTCGATTGTTCTAAGCGGTAATTTAAAAAAAATTGCTTCCTGGGAATTGGAAAAAGGATCGATGCAATCATGGCTTATCTGAATCAACTGCTTTTCTTCCAGTTCTTCCAATTCGTCCATTAGCATAATTATTTCTATACATTCCAGTTTTAAATAACCTGCAAGCTGGTTAATTGTCATTTCCAGCCCGTTATACATATTTACCATAGCAGCAAAAATGGCCGCTGCAGATTTACCTATCTGAATATGCTTGCTTAAAAAATCCAGATACGGATCTGAAAATTCATAAAACAGTTCGTTTAATCCTCCTGCCTGCCTGGTAATTTCACCAATTTTTCGGATAGGAGAAAGAAAATCCACTTTGGCATTATGCCTTTCATCGAATAAATCGTAGTTCATATTTTTATTTCCCTCCAAAATAAATTAAATAGAGACGGCGATCCGTAAAACAGAACACTAGGTATGAGTCATAAAGGTTAAAAAAGTTTCAGAAAATTAAAAAAATCATAGTTTTAAGGCTTAAAACTGCCTTATTGATTTGCATTAAAGTGACAACAGTCTGAATGTTTGTTTGGCAAACAGTCAGATTGTATTAAAAATTAGAAAAGATTCCGCCTCCACTATTTGATAGTGTATTACAAGAGGTTGAAAATGTCAATTGGTATAAATTGCAATGGAGTATTCAGACTTGTACAATCCGCTTGACAAAATCTCCATGAACAGTTAGAGTTACAAACGTATACTTCAAAGGAAGTGGGGTGAGAATCCCCCGCTAACCCGTAACTGTGACAGGGAAGATCCTGCCAGGAACTTACGTTTTAGGAACGTACGTTCCGTAACAACCACTGTTTGACCGCTTGATTCAGGCGATTGGATGGGAAGGCTGGCAGGAAAATCGCCCTTAAGCCAGGAAACTTTGGTGTGCAAGCTTTCGTACGAAAGTTTGATCCTTATTGGGATCAATCATTTTTTCACGCTTCGAGGAAAGAGCTGGTGAAAAGCCAAATTTACTGTTCAAAAATGAACTTCTCATCATTATTGTAAATTGCACTTTTTGTCTCTACTCGGAAAGGAGATGTTTTATGTTCAGGAAAAATCGCATTGGAAAAAAAGCATTCGGTTTTTCATTAGTGCTTGCATTAATGGTATTTACTGGATGTACGTTGGAAGAAGGTACTTCATTGGGCGGAATATGGCTGGGCGGAACATGGAGTACCCAATATGATCGCTTCATTATTGACATGGAAGAACTGGAGCTTGTGAATGAGTATTATGATGGTGATGGCGGCTGGGATGTGGCTTATAGCGGGGATATTATTGGAATTAGTATGTTTGATCCCACCGCTACTGCCGGAGTCATCTTTATTTTTTATGACCAAAAACCAATTGACTGGGATACACAAGCGCCGCCAGCTGAAAATATAATAGGCATCTATTTCAGGAATCTTACCAGTACTACAGGACAATTTGCTTCACCTGTGGAAGAAGACGATGACGAGAATATCGTTACACCGGCAAAAGCAAGTTTGGCTGAAGCAAAAGCCGCATTCACCAAAGATGAAATGGATGATTATATTCGTTTTGGCTGGGTAACATACCAAAAACAAAAGTGAACCAAATTCTCAAGCTCTGGCCATTACTGACTTGTTTTCTCTTGTTACCTGTCAATGCAGGCGGCGGGGAATTCAATGAAGAACTCTTTAATGAAGGATTCTACTTTACGGACTTCGAGGGCATCACTGTTGTTGGAACGGTGCAAACAAGCCAGCAGATAGCGGTAATTGAGAGGGAACAGATTGTTCACAGCGGCGCTTCTGATGTTGCTAACCTTTTGCAGAGTACGATTGGGTTAAACATTGTGCGTTACGGCGCTTATGGGAATCAGGCCGGTGTAAATTTACGGGGCTTTGACTCAAAGCGGGTTGCATTTTTAATTAACGGAATGCCGGCAAACTCATTGATGGACGGAAGATTTGACATAACGCAAATTGACACCAACTCGATTGAACGTATCGAGGTGATTTACGGCGGCTCCGACTCAAAGTACAATGTTTCGGGCGCATTTGGCGGGGTTGTTAATATCATCACAATGAGGAAACAGGAACAAGGCTTGCGGCTGACTGCTTCTGTTTCCAACACGTCAACAATGCCTGGCGAGTACAGGGATCGTAACGGTGAAATGCAACCTCCCCGATGGGAAGACCTGTTTGATACGCAGAGCTATTCGCTTTCCGCCGCATACGGCGCAGAAGTATTTTCAATTACCGCTGATGTTTTTTTTAACCGTGCAGAAAACCATTTTGTTTTTTTGGATCATATAAACCGCCTGCGCCGTAAAGACAACAATGAAGTTTGGGATACCGGCACTTCGGCATCCCTTGTTTGGAATATAAACGATCTTACAAAATTGCTTGTCTCATCAAACATATATTACGGTGACAAAAATTTTCCCATTTCCGGATTTTCCGGCAATTTTGGCAATCAGCGTGATTTTTATATTCGCGAAAGTTTAATGATTGATACACCACGTATTTTTCACGACGATCTTGCTGCGGAGGTTTCTCTTGCGTGGCAATTTCACAGACGCGACTACACTTCTCCTGCCGGAGTTTTCTCCCGTCATGATCAAAATAGCCTAACAATGATAAACCGCTGGAACTGGTTTCCCTCCAGCCGGTTTACTCTCAGAAGCGGCATTGATTACCGTTACACCGGTCTTGATTCAACAGAAATTGGAGATCGCAGCAGACACGATGGAGGTTTATACCTGACAGCGGAATTAAAACCGTTAAGACAATTTCAAATAATCCCATCCGCAAAATTGATATCCACAAGCGAAGGGTCTGGAAACACAGCGGTAATACCCAAGCTGGGTTTACTCTGGAATGTTACGGACAGCCTCTCCATTAAAAATAACTACTTTCGCAGCTTCAAATTCCCCGATTTTGAAGAACTTTACTGGAGCGGAGGCGGCGGTATTGGCAACCCCAATCTGCGTCCAGAAGACGGATGGGGCGCAGACTTTGGAGTTTTATGGCGTATAACAAATTTGCTGCAGCTGGAAAGCATGTTTTTTACGCAATGGATATACAATTCGATTCACTGGTTTTCCAGAACCGGCGGCATCTGGCGGCCGGAAAATGTTGGGGAAGCCGTACTTTTTGGTTTGGACAACAAAGTAGGTTATAACATCCCGGTTTCAAACAAATTTATAAGAGAAATCTCGGCTGCGTTTTCCTATCAATACTTGTTAAGCTATCTTTTGAGTTACGGTTACACTTTCGCTTCCAGTAAGCGAATCCCCTACAATCCTGAACATACCATCAACGGTTCGCTGGGAGTTTCCTGGACCGGAGGCTTTATGTCAATCAATGGGCAATATACAGGTATACGTTTTCACGATACGTCGAATCTAACGTTATTGCAGCCGGTTTTTCTCCTGAATGTTTCAATAAACCAAAAGGCAGGAAAAAATCTAACGCTGTTTGGTGCGTTGCGAAACATACTTAACACCTCTTATGAGTCGTTTTACGACTACCCCATGCCGGGAGTTACTTTGACTCTGGGATTGCGAGTAGAATTATGAGCGGTGTCAGGCACCGTGCCTGGCACCATGCCTGGCACCTTTTGTTGATACTTTTAATAACAAGCTGCATCGCAGACAAAGGCAAAGAAGTAATCGACCGTACGGGAAGAACTGTGGTTATCAACAGCCCCATTAACCGTATTGTGTCTACTGCGCCGTCAAATACGGAGATAATTGTTGATCTTGGGCAGGCGGATAAACTTGTTGCGGTTGATCGCCATTCGGCAAACATTGAGGGTATACCTGCTGGTTTGCCGCTATTGGATTTTTTCTATCCCGATGCAGAGGTATTAATCATGCTGGAACCGGATATAATCATTGCAAGCGGGCATAATCCCACAGGCAGCGGTGAAGATCCGTTCCGGTTGTTACGCGAAATGGGTATTCCCGTTGTGTATATCTCCATGAGTAGAAGCATCGACGATATTTACATGGATATAACGTTCATTGCAGAGTTACTGCAGGCGCAAAAAGAAGGAGAAGCCCTTGTTGCTTTGATAAGTTCTCAAGTTGATGAGATTATACAAAGAACAAAACATATCCAAAATAAAAAAACAGTGTATTTTGAGATTTCCGCCGCTCCGTTAATGATGACTTTTGGCAAAGACAGCTTTATTAACGACATGATCTCTGTAATTGGCGCGTATAACATTTTTGAAAATGACAACTGGTTAGTGACGCCCGGCGCAGAAGCGGTAATAAAACGTAATCCTGATGTGATTCTTACCAGCGTAAATTACATAAACGATCCAATCGCAGAAGTAAAAAACAGGCAGGGGTTTAATCATATAAATGCGGTTATCAATGACAGGGTTTACCTTATTGATAACGATTCGTCTTCGCGTTCTTCGGCGCGTTTTGTTTTGGCTCTGCGGCAGATGTCGCAGGCTGTGTACCCAAACCATTAAGCGCATGAAAAACAGCAAACGTATTGTAGTTGGAGCGTTCATCTCTCTTTTTATTGTTACCGCAGGCGTTTCTTTGGGCAGCGCCGGCATTTCGTTAGGCGACACCATTTCAATTGTTCTGCACCGGCTTTTTGGACTGCCTCTTTCGCCGGACATCGATCCCAGAAGCGTTTCGATTGTTTGGCTATTGCGGCTGCCTCGTGTATTGCTAGCGTTTCTGCTTGGGGGAAGCCTTGCGATTGGCGGAGCGGTTTGTCAGTCTGTTTTGCGAAACCCTCTTGCCTCGCCGTATATATTGGGCGTTTCATCGGGCGCATCACTTGGAGCGGGGTTAATCATCATAAGTGGAGTGGTGCTTCCGCTGTTGGGAGGCTTTTCCCTGCCGCTTACAGGTTTTGTTTTTGGGCTTGTTACAGTTTTCTTTGTAGCTGCGTTTTCATCGCGTATCGATAAGTCAATGTCAACTAACACGATCATTCTTTGCGGCATGGTGCTTTCGCTCTTTTTAAACGCTATTCTTACTACATTAAGCGCTGTTTTTTCCGATGACCTGCGCCGTATCGTTCTTTGGCAGATGGGCAGTTTTGCAATGCGCGGCTGGACTTACATCTGGCTATTTTTGCCGTTTTTGGTAATCGGAGTTACAGGTATTTTTCTCTACACAAAGGAAATGGACATCTTAAGCTTTGGCGATGAACAGGCAAAATCAGCCGGAGTGGATACCAGCTCGCTCAGAAAGAAGCTGCTCGCTCTTTGCGCCGTACTTACAGGAGCAGCAGTCGCCCTTAGCGGTGTAATTGGCTTTGTGGATTTGATAGCGCCCCATGTTGCCCGCAGGATCACAGGTTCCCGTCACAAATACCTGATACCCATGTCGTTCATCCTCGGCGGCTCCTTGATGGTGTGCGCCGATCTTGTTGCAAGAACTATCATTTCGCCATCGGAATTGCCGGTAGGAGCGGTTACAGCGCTTATTGGCGCACCGTTTTTTGCGTACGTTTATTTTAAGCGGCGGAGAACATAGGTATGTTAGAATTAAAAAATTTATACGCAGGTTACAATGGAGTTGATGTTATTCACGATATTACCTTTAGTGTGCAGGATGGGGAGAGTCTTTGCATACTTGGGCCTAATGGTTGTGGGAAAAGTACGCTTTTAAAATCCATAACGCGTATTATTGATTTTCGCGGCAATGTCTCTGTAAATGGCAGTTGTATTTCTGCAATTTCGCGAAAGGAATTGGCAAAAAAAGTTGCTCTTTTGAGCCAAAGTACTCAGTTCTTTTTTCCGTACACAGTTTACGAAACTGTAGCTATGGGGCGTTATGCTCATTCGTCTGGTTTTTTGAAAAACCTTTCCGTCCAGGATGAGGATATTATCAAAGATGTTTTAAAAAAACTTGATATATCAGACATTAAAGACCGTTTGATTGACGAACTTTCCGGGGGAACACTGCAACGGGTTTTCCTTGCAAGAACTCTAACACAAATGCCGGATTTAATTTTGCTTGACGAACCGGCTAATCATCTGGATTTAAAACATCAAATAGAATTGCTTGATTTTTTAAAAACATGGGTCAGAGAAAATAACAAAACCTTAATCAGCGTGTTTCATGACCTTAATATTGCTCGTTTATTTGGCGATACTGCAGTTATTTTGAACAATGGAACCATTGCCGCCAGCGGAAAAATCGATGAAGTCCTGAATAATAGCGTTTTAAGTGATGTTTATAGGATAAATATCCGGGCTTTTATGTATGAATCCCTTAAAAAATGGACATAACTTTGCAGTAAAAACTTGTTTTTTTTAAAGCAAAATGATATGTTTTATTTTGTGGAGAGTTCTTGTAAAACAAAAATTTAGCGGGAGCTTAACTTTGCAAATACAATATTTTAGGGAGTAGTAAAATGCGAATTAAAATGATTATAATGACGTTTTCTGTCATTATGTTTTTGGGTTTGAATGCGTGTGACTTTAGCTTTCCTTCTTCGGTAGAGATAACTGGAACCCTCAAGCTTCCTTTACGGGTGAAAGAAGCCAATTTGAGCGATTTTATTTCCGATGAAATAAAAGAAGCAATGGAAAAAGCCGGTGAGGGTGACGGTGACGATGCTATCGAAATTACAGTACTGCCGTATGATGGAATTAAAATAGACGGAAAGGATGTGCAGGCTTTTTTAATCCACTTAAATATCCTGAATAAAAGAAAACTTGATTTTATCGATGAGATAAAAAAAGGCCTTGAGGTTATGGATAAGTTTAAGGATAGTTTTGATGATCTCGTAGGCGAACATTCAATTCCGCTCGGAGATTTAGCCAATTTTGACAAATTCCTAAGCGAAATGGAATTCCCTCTGGAAATAGGCGATTTTATCACCGAGTTTAGTGAAGAGCTTGAAGATTTTTTTAGTAACTACGAACCTCATACTGCACCTATGATTATTGCAAGGGATTCCGGCGAAGGTATTCCTTTTGCCGCGCTTGATAAAGAAAATTTTATGAGTGTTATTAATCATGAAATTGACTTTAATGATGATGATAATGATTTTGAAATTAAATTTGGAACAGTTTCTTTTAGCAGCGGATACATTTATATCGATGTCGAAATGACCATTTCTGATGACGAGCTGCCACTAGCGCCATTTAATTCAGCGCCTTTAACTGGAGATGATTTTATTAGTTTTGGCGAAGTAAGGTTAAAAATTGGTGATGGTGAACATGATAAAATTGCCGGTGTGGATATCGGAAACGAAAATACACCAGGTCTTTTATTAACCGGGGCAGAACCTCAAACAACATTAAGATTTGATCTTGGCGGCAAAACTCTGAACGACAAATTCATTATTGAAGTGGACGGCTATGAATCCAATACAAATATAATAACAAGCGGACCAGCGCGATTTGTCGATATTACATTAACTCCACGTATTGAGCAGCTAAAAATACAGGGAATCGAAGATTTTGAACTTACACAAAATAAAACAATCCTAATAGGAGAATCATTTCCATTGGATACTGACAACTTTATCCTTGCCAGAGTAGGAAAAGGTTCCATAGATCTTTATATTGATATACCCGCAAGAAATACACAGGGAAATACCTGGGTCGAATTTGAAATGGATGCGACAATAAGTATAACTCAGGAACCTGATTTGCCGGATCTGCCTGGTCTTAACTTGCTGGGCATAACGATTGATCATCATGATGACGAAGCTATCCATATACCTTTAGTAGTGAATGATGAAGGTGAGTATATCAATACAGAACCTGTAGAAATATCCGGCACTGCTGAAATAGAACAAGGTTCAAAAGTTTCATTTTGGCTAAAAGAGGGTGAGACAGAAATAAATTTAAAAATCACGCCGGACATTAATATAGAAAAGCTCGAATTTGTCCGCATTAATGCAAGTGATTTTATTGATTTAGATGATATATTTGATGAACTTGAACGCATTGATCTAACCGAAGCCGGTGAATATCTAAAGTGGATTCGTTTTGAAAGGATAGGAGTTGAAATCGAATTTGGTGATGTCGATATTGATGATTTGGAAATAGCTATCTGGATACCGAATCCCAACCCCCACCCCCTCAACGACGGACCATATCTGATGCATTCCGGCTATCAGAATATTGCTGCCGGTGAAAAAGTATTATTTATACACGAAGATGAAATTACCTGGCATTTTCAGGATAATGACGGTGAGCCGATACTGAACGAAATTGAATTTGAGTTGGGTTTAAAAATTGGCGGCCAGGAGATCAATAAAACCACGGAAGTTATAGAAATTCGTAACATTGAACTTTCAGGTATAGAAGCTCTGCGTTTTGAGATTGGTGACATCAAACCCATAAACGATTGGTCTGCAGCAATTAATTTAAGCAGCGTAGATGTCTTTGACGAAATTGATGATTTTGATGAAATTGATTTGTCTGCTCTCGCTGAATATATGTTCGGTTTTACCTTTCCAAATTTAGATGCTCGCCTGTATATCAACGCCCCGGATTTATTATTCGAACTTTTAAACTCCGGTTTAGATGAATTTGGTATAACTGCACAATCTGCAAAATTTAGCGGCGACGGAATTGACCTATTTCATGATGACGCTAAAGATGAAGATGGAAATCTACGTCCTTTAGTTAACTCTGCCCCGTTAATTCTTCCAGATGATAGGTATTCAGCGCCTTCTTTGCCGGCAAACGGTATTAGGCTTGATTTTAGCGGCATATTTGCAGAGATGCCCGAAGATTTAACTTTTAATTTTAAATTACCCAGTGAACTGGAAATAAAAAGCGATTTTTTAGATAGCGGAATTTCTACGGATGATACATTGAGTATATCTATTCTTTTGGTTCTTCCATTAAATATGAAAGCAGGCGATAAAGGCGCCAAGTTTGGTATTCCAAATTCATTTGACGAAGACGATGATATATTTTTCCGGAAAAAAAGCGATAATCCTTTTGACCTGGATGATATCGATTTAAAAAAACTTAGACTGAGCATCGAATTAGGAGATAATATCTTCCAGAACGGAACTTTGTTCATGAGAGAAAAGGATGAAAATGAAATTTCAGATGAAGAAGGAATAGATCACGTATTATTAAAATTCCCTTTGAGCGGCAATACCATGAACATATCCATTGGAGAAAATGTCATTAATCAAATTATTGCAAAAAATCCTTATGTTATCGAAGAAATGGGGATATGGTTTGAAAGCGGCTTCTCGTTGAGTATACCGCCTAACCTGGAGTTGATTCAAATAGAATTCGAAACCGATATTCGGATTGGGTTTTAAGGGGGCTGTCAAATGAAAACTACATTATCAAAAAAATTATTTTTATTTTTTGTTATATTATTTATTGCCGTTAACATTCAAGCTGAGGAATATCAAACTGAAGAAAATCGCACTGGGGGATTCCGTATGGGAAACCGCACCTTTGAGATTGGCATTTTAAATGTAGATGGCGGTTTTGCCAACAATTATTTTGGCTCTTCGGAAATTTTTACAAATAAATTGAAACTTAACACGAATTATCTTGCTAATGGCCTTAAATTTTCTTTGGATATGAATGTGCGCCCGTTATTCTTTAATGTAAATATAAAAGATAATTGGGGTTTTGGTCTTGATTTCGCCAATATTACCGCTTATGGAAATATTGATATATCCGGTGAACTTTTGTCTTTAAAAAAACCAGCTAATGAGACATTTGGCGCAGGAGCATCTGCATTTGCCGATATCGGTATCCCGGTATTTTTTCATCTTAGGGATATTATTTGGGAAAGAGATCTAAAAATTACCTTCAGACCTGCATTTTATACACCATTGGTTTTTACAAAACCGAATATGAGATATTATTTTGATGATAAAGACGGCGGCTCACTTCTTAAGTTGGATATTGGCGCCAAAGTTTTTACTCCTTTTTCCCTGGACAATAATGCGTCAGGTATGAATACCTCTATTGGTTTTGACTTTAGTATAGGCGCAGAATATCCGCTTTATAGCTGGATTGATGTTGGAGTTAACATTATAAATTTTCCGTTTCTCTCATCCAAATTGACACACTGTATGGTCATAGACGAATCATTATGGCTGGACACTTCTAAAATTGATGTAAGCGATGTTATTAACGGCAAAGTTAAACTTGAAGATGTTGAATTTCATAACCTGGATGACTTTGAGCTAGATCCGAGTTATATTTCGGCTAATCGTAAGACTTTTAGACCCTTTAAAATGGTATTTCATGCAAACTATCGTCCTCTTGAAACGCAGTTGTTAACTTTAATTCCTACGCTCGGTTTTTCCGTTAACCCGGTGTTTGTACGGACAGGTTCAATTGAAACGGGAATAAAAGCCCGTTGTGATTTGGCGAATCTTTTTATTACTACGGTTGGTATTGTTTATGAAGATCAGTTGTGGAAAAACGGTATAGATTTTATTCTTAACCTGCGGGCTATGGAGCTTGGTTTTGGAATATCTATGCAATCGCAACGTTTTGGAAAAAGCTGGACAGCGGCCGGTCTTCGCGCCAACTTTGGGCTGAAATTCGGTTATTAGTTTTTCTTTACGATTTTGCCCCAGGTATCGCGTAAACCAACGGTTCTGTTAAACACAGGACGTTCGTCCGCGCCTTGGTCGGGGTCGCGTGCAAAGTAGCCAAGCCGCTCAAACTGTAACGGCTCGCCAACAGCGGCATTGGCAACTGCAGGCTCGCCCCACGCATTTGCGATTATCTCCAGCGAATTGGGGTTAAGGTTGTCGGTAAACTCGCCTGTAGTTCCGTCCGCACGGGGTATTATCTCCATTGGGCGTTCAACGCTGAACAGGTAATCGTAAAGACGCACCTCAATTGGGACAGCGCTTTTGGCGCTTACCCAATGGATGGTTCCCTTTATCTTGCGGTTATCGGGAGCATTCCCGCCTCTTGTTTCGGGATCGTAAGTGCAGCGCACCGCAGTGATGTTGCCCTCTGCGTCCTTGTCAAAACCAGTGCAAGTGACAATGTACGCATAGCGCAGGCGCACGGAGTTTCCGGGAAAAAGCCGGAAATATTTGGGCGGCGGAGTTTCTTCAAAGTCTTCACGTTCAATCCACAATTCGCGGGAAAACGGCACACGGCGAACGCCTGCAGCTTCGTTTTCGGGGTTGTTAACCGCTTCATGTTCTTCGTTTTTATCTAACGGGTAATTTTCTATGATAAGTTTAAGCGGGCGTATAACCGCCATAACACGAGCTGCACATTTATTTAAGTCTTCGCGCAGGCAGTATTCAAGAAACATTATGTCTACCATGCTTTCTGTTTTGGCAATGCCAATTTGCGAAACAAAATTGCGTATTGCCTGCGGAGTGTAACCGCGCCGGCGAAGCCCCGCAATTGTAGGCATACGGGGATCATCCCAGCCTGCAACTCGTTTGTCCTGCACAAGTTTTAACAACCAGCGTTTGCTCATGACAGTGTACGTTAAATTGAGGCGGGCAAACTCTATCTGACGTGATGGGAAAACTTCCGCCTCACGGATAAACCAGTCGTAAAGCGGCCGGTGGATTTCGTACTCCAGTGAGCAAAGCGAATGGGTAATTCCCTCTTTTGCATCGGAAAGCGGGTGCTGGAAATCGTACATGGGGTAGATGCACCACGAATTGCCGGTGCGGTAATGGTGTTCACGGCGGATCCGGTACATGACAGGATCGCGCATCACAAGATTGGGGTGAGCCATGTCAATTTTAGCGCGCAGGGTTTTTGCCCCGTCCGCATATTCACCTGCACGCATCCGTGTTAAGAGATCAAGGTTTTCTTCTACCGGACGATCCCTGAAAGGGCTGTTCCTGCCAGGCGGTGTTACCGTAATATTGTTTTTGTCCGCAACTGCAGTTCCGCGATACTCGCGTATTTCGGTGTCGGTTAAATCATCAACATAGGCATTTCCCTTTTTGATAATTTTTACCGCAAGCTCATACAGGTATTCATAGTAATCCGAAGCATAGTATTCCCGGTCTTCCCAGTCGTAACCCATCCATTTAATGTCACGTTTAATTGCCTCGACATAAGAGATATCTTCTTTTTCGGGGTTGGTGTCGTCAAATCTAAGATTGCATTTGCCGCCAAAACGTTCCGCCATTAAAAAGTCAATGTAGAAAGCTTTGCAATGACCAATGTGCAGCCAACCGTTGGGTTCGGGAGGAAAGCGTGTATGCACATAACTGTACCGCCCGGACATTAAATCTTCTTTTATAAATTCAGTGATAAAATCATTTCCGTCTGCATTTGTCATAGTTATTCCTAAAAGTTTGTCAGAAAACAAAGACCAAGAAGCAAAACAGCCCAAAAATTCTTTTCGTTTTTAACTTCTTTTAATAAGGAAAGTCTGCTTCCATACCACCAAAAAAGTCCCATTTGCGCATCAATGCGGAAAGTGTACTCTGTAAAGTCTTCTTTTTCACTTTGCTCGCCAAATAACAGATACGCCAGATCATCCAAAATAGCGCTGAAATCTTCGGTGGATTTTAAAAAATCGCCTTTTTCGATTGTTTTCATAAACAATGAAACTTTGTCATGGAGCGTGTACTTGCGGGTTTCATCGGATTTATCAACCCATGTTTTTTTAATCAATAAATCCATGTTATTTTCAAAATGATTTAAAAATGTTTTAAGTTCATTGCTCTTTCTGTCAAGTGCAAGCAGACGTTTATATTCAACGTCAATTCCGAGTATTTTTGCAAATTCGGCAGCGGCTTTTATATCCAGTATCGAAAACAGACATTCCGCTGTTTTCTGGTACTCAACGGGAAGGGTAAAAGATATCGATGATAAATCCCGATACATATTATCAAGATGCAGAGAAATTAACATTTAGTCAAGGTGGGTAATATGCATTTTTATAAAAGTTTCATAATTTAATTGTGCAATTAAGTTGTGTCCTTCGGCGTTTGGATGAATGATGTCAAAAGAGAATTCTTCAGAAAATGGATTTATGTAAAATCTCATCAGTTTTAATTGATTGGAAAGATGCGGGTATATATCAGTTACCAGGTATCCCATTGATTTACTTTCCTGAATAATAATGCTATTTATGGATTCTATCAGCAAATTTACAGCAATGGATATTTCCAAAGATGCTCCAAGTATTCTTTGTGGAATGGGATTATAGACTGTATTAACAATAATAGTTGCTTTGGGAGCATTTTTTTTAATCCATGTAATAATACTCTTAAATTCATTGGAAAAAGTCTGAACGCCTTCTTCCAATTCATCTTTTAATTCCGGCGAAAATGAACCAGATAA
Source organism: Treponema sp. (assembly GCA_031281025.1). GTDB lineage: Bacteria > Spirochaetota > Spirochaetia > Treponematales > Breznakiellaceae > WQXQ01. Next base: position 20,234 of record JAITFY010000164.1, read on the forward strand.
TATGGATAAAACTTTGGGAGCGCCAGCAATAATTTCTCCAGTTCCAATTAATATATTGCCAACTCCTGCCATCATTTCACCTATTCCAGATATAACATTGTCAACTACATTAGAAACGATGCCCGAAGCTCCAGAAATAATTTCCTCAGCGCCTGATACAACAGTATCTGCTCCAGTTACAATTTTTTGTCTGGACATATAATTGGTAAACGGAATAAGAACATTGTTTCCGCCTATATTCAGTGTAATAATATGCGCATTTTTAAGAATTTGTAATTCTTCTGTTTCAAGGTTATTTAAAAATTCTAAAAGATCTGTTGTAGTAAATCCGCAAACAGCCATATTTTCATAATAATCAACGTAATCATCATCTTTAATTAAATCAAAAAAAACAGAAGGATGACTTTCTTCGGATAAAGTTAAACCGTATCCCGAAGATACAGAGTCTCCTAGTGCAACATAATAACGCGGTAAATTCGGACAAGAAATAAATAAAATAGTTAAAGAAAAAATAATTTTTATGGTTAAAACAAGTTTTATCTGTTTTTTCATAAGAATAAGTGTCCCAAAACTGGCCGAATTTTTCAAGTGGTTTACCGGACAGTCTTTAGACAGACCTTTTCAAAAACATTCAAATTGTCTATAATAAAATATGACATTAGAATGTACGTTAAGGGTTAGAACCTATGAGTGCGACAGTTACAATCATGTAAACAATGCGAATTACCTGAATTATCTGGAATTTGCCCGGTGGGAGTTTTTAAAAGACATTGGCTTTAACTATGAAAAAGCAGTTAAATCCGGTTATGGAACTTACATAGCCCGAATCGAAATTGATTACAAAAAGCCGGCTTTTCCCGATGATGTGTTGGTAATAAAATCAAAGTCTATCAAAAAAGGCGCCGTTAGTTGTGTTCTCGCTCAGGAAATATGGCGTGGAGAGGATTTGATAGTAAGCGCAAAAGTTACCTCAGTGTTTGTCGATTCAAAAGGGATGCCGGTAAAAATTCCAGCGGAGTTTGATGTGCCAGGGCTTAGTCCGTAACAACACTACTCAAAACTGGTTTTCAAACCCCGCTCCTTCTCGAACCGTTCAATTGCCAGCTCTATCAAGCGGGTGATAAGACCAGTATAAGAGATACCGCTTGCTTCCCACATTTTTGGATACATGCTGATCCTGGTAAAACCAGGCATGGTGTTTATCTCGTTTACAATAAGCTCGCCATTACTTTTAAGGAAAAAGTCTATCCGCGAAAGTCCCTCACAACAAAGTACCTTAAAAACTTTAATGGAAAGCTCCTGAATACGTTTAATTGTCTCTTCATCCAGTTTTGCGGGAATCTCAAGGGATGCGCCCTTTTCGTCAAGATACTTGGCTTCGTAAGAGTAAAACTCGTGTGCCGGAATGATCTCGCCGGGGATAGATGCAGCCGGCTCTTCGTTTCCAAGTACGGCACATTCAATCTCCCTGCCGGGGATAAATTCCTCTATGATGATTTTTGTGTCGTACAAAAAAGCGTCCTTTAACGCGGTTGTTAATTCCGCTTCGCTGCGGACTTTACTAATCCCCACAGAAGAGCCCATGTTTGCCGGTTTAACAAAAAAGGGAGTTCCCACTGCTGCGGTTATTTCGGCAAAGGTTGGGGCGGAATCCTGGCTTTTTAATACAAGGAATTTCCCAATGGGAATTTGCGCATCGCGTAAAAGACGCTTCATTACGTCTTTGTCCATCCCAACAGCCGAGCCAAGAACGCCCGGCCCTACAAATGGAATGTCCGCCATTTTTAGCAAACCTTGAACAGTACCGTCTTCGCCAAAAGGGCCATGTAATATTGGAAAGATAACGTCAAACTGTTTTACGGCATCCATTTGCCAATGACCAGACTTTTCAATTTTTACAAGGACAGGATCGTATTTTTCCTTGTCTATCATTTCGTAGATATTATTTGCAGATAATATGGAAATTTCATGTTCTGCGGACTTGCCGCCAAAAAGAATACCGACTTTTTTCATCGATATCGACCCATAAGCCGCCGTAATGGATTCACGCCAAAACGTATCATGAAGTACAGCCAGCCAAAACCAAAACCTGCAAGATGGGTAAGATGGGCAACCCCGCTATTGGTTCTGGTAATGGAAAAAACCAATTCCAATGCGGTAAAACCAAGAACCATTATTGGCGCACGAAGCGGAAGAATACCCCAAATGTATACAATTGCATCTGGAAAGAACACAGCATACGCCAGCATTACTGCATAAAGCGCCCCAGAAGCGCCTACAAGCGCGGCTATATAATTACCGGATAAATAGTATACCCCAAAAGAAAAAATCCCCGCCATAATGCCTGTTATTAAATAATAAAGCAGGAATTCTTTACTGCCTATTTGTCTTTCAACATGGAGGCCAAAAATAAAAAGACCAAACATATTAAAAAGGATATGTGAAACCCCGCCGTGCATAAACATATAGGTAATGAAAGTCCAAAATGCACTGTTTTTGACAACTGCCTGAGGCATCATCGCCAATGTGCTGGAAACCGTCATTTCCATTTTTGTATATCGCCGCCCAAAAAAATCTGATATTTCTAAATCAGAAATATCAACTGTACCTATTACAGTATTTCCAACAAAATGCATTAACATAAAAACGAGAATGTTTATTCCTATAATCCAAAACACCGCATGAAAGTACTTGTATCTAAAAGGGCGTCTAATTTTGTTCAACACTTGCCAATCTCTTTTTTTCTTTTGACACAATTAAGAAAGGTTTTATTATTTGAACTGCAAAGAATATGATAATGATTGATAAAAGAACAATAAAGGCAATTGTTACGATAAAGGAAATACTTCCTTGTAAATCGTTTATAACAGATTCAACAGTCAAGAATTTGTCATCACCGTCATCAGTCTGGTTTTCGGAATCACCCATAGCCATAATTTTTTTTTGCAGCTGATTAAATACTGGGTTAGTAATAAAATTATATAGTCTCCTGCTGACACCAAGAACTTCGTGATTTATTATTCTTTTTATATCATCTATAACAAATTTTGCTTCTGCTTCAGTGTTGATATTTGACAAATTATAACCTTGCCTTGCAAAAACAGAATTTGAATGATTTTCGTTAACATGCTCTTCAAAAGTATTGGCATATTCCCCTACTGCGGAATCAATAAAAAATTTCCCCTGTACTATTGCACATAAGGCTGCTGTCATTATCATAAAAACAAATACTGTTTTAACATAACCTATTTTTCTGTCGGCCTCTGGATATTTTTTAATAACCAAAAAGCAGAATAGAACGCCAAGACCGATGCCAAGAACGGCAAATAAAATAATATAAATAATTGATGACATAATAACTCCTGAAATAAAATCTTTATGAATATATTATACATATTTTACATTATTAAATCAACTTCTATAATCTGCAATAATCTGGCGGTATTCCTGGATTGTTTTGGCATGAACTGCCTTTTCCCGCAATGCCGCTCCGCCTGTGATACCCTTTGTATAAGCGCAAAATTGCTTGCGCATTTCCAGGCATGCCATACGTTCGCCAATATCCGCTGCAAGCATTTCCAGGTGACGCATGATAGCGGCAACCCGTACAGAAAACGGCTGAACCTGCCAGGCGCCTGTTTCAAGCAGAGAGCGAGCAGCCGAAAAAACGAACGGATTCCCCATAGATCCGCGTGCAAACATAACAGCGGCACATCCGGTTTTGGATAACATCTCCCTTGCATCTTCTGGAGTGTACAGATCGCCGGAACCTGTAACGGGGACAGGTATACGCGTGACTAAATCGGCTATAAACGCCCAATCGCTTTTACCGGTGTAATTTTGCGCCCGTGTCCGCGGATGCAAAGTTACCATAGCAGCGCCTGCCTCAACAGCAATTCGCGCACATTCTGCATAATTGATGGAAGCGCTGTCCCAGCCGGAACGAATCTTGATAGTCACCGGAATACCGCCTAAACTTTCATGGGAAGCGCGGACAGCGGCTTCCACTATCCGGCCAAGGTTTGCCGGATTTTTCATCAGAGCGGAACCTGCGCCGTTTTTAACCACTTTGGGAACCGGGCAGCCGGAGTTGATATCCAACGCATCAGGTTTTAGCGGTGTTAGAAGGGAAGCCGCCTTGTAGATTGATTCCGCTTCTCCGCCAAAGAGCTGGATAGCGTAGTATTTTTCTTTCTCTCCGCGACGAATCAGGTTAACTGCAGTATTAACCTCTTTTCCGGCTACCTCGCCAAGCCCATAGCGCCCAAAGTTGCGGTATAGGGCTTCGGCGGAAACAAGTTCCGTAAACGAAAAGCAGGCGCCTTCTTCGGCGCAAATGGAGCGGAAAGCGCGGTCGGTATAACCGGCGACAGGCGCAAGGAAGAGGTTACCTGGTAAAACAAGAGAACCAATTGAAATTGGGCGGTATAAACTCATATATTATCAATAATATCATTTTATATAGTCTTTTTATATATTTATATGTAAAAAACCTATCGACATGATTGCGTTTATATATTATTATAACTGAAATGACTGCTTATGTATTTTGCAAAAAGCATTTTAGAAGCATATTACTCATATGCTTTATTTTTTCGTTTGTTATTTTGACGTTTTTTTTCTGGGAAGATATTTTCTACGTTAGCACGATGGTTTTTGGCCGGGGCGATGAGAGCACCATTAGAGGTTATGTCCAGTCCAAGGGTGCGCCTTTTGCGATGCTTTGTGCATTTTTACAGTCTGCTCTGGTTTTAATAACTATTTTTCCAGGCGAATTGTTTCAAATCTTTGTCGGCGTCGCATACGGTCTTGGCTGGGGTGTATTAATCTGCTGGGTTGGTGTTGTAACCGGAAGTATGCTTGTTTTTTTTATCGCCCGTCATGCGAAAAATTCTTATATAAATAAACGAACAAAAGAACAACAAGCGCAATTAACCGAAAAGTTTACCAAAAGCAATAGACATCATATTGTTTTGATTATTCTAATGTATGCATTTCCGGGATTTACATACGGGTTAGTCACGCTTATCATTGCAACTTGCACAAAGGTTAAATGGTGGTCATATCTGCTCATTGCATCAGCAGGCTCGTTGTTTTTTATTACCTTTACAGTTTTATTCGGAAATCTGATGGTTACGGCGAACCCGCTTATAACCATAGGCGTTACCGGTTGTATCATCTTTTTAATGTTAATTTTTCTCCTGAACAAAAATCGTATTATTCAACTTATCTTTAGCCAAAAAAAGACTCTGGACGAAAAGTTAAATATCTTTAAGGTAAAAAAACCAAGTGTATTACCTTATTTATTTCTCCTTCCAGTTCTTAAGGGAAGATTCGTAACCAAAAAAAATGTGCATTTTAATTATTTGTATGATGTTAAAAGTTTAAAACCTCCGTATGTGGTTTTAAGCTCGCATCCCAGCAGAATGGATTATGCTTATGTAGTTTCATCAATACTTCCGTATAAAATGAACATTATTATAAACCGCTGGTTTTTTCATAACAGGATTCTTAATGTACTGTTAACGCAGATTGGCGGAATTCCAAAAAAACTTTTTACAGCCGAATTTAACGTCATGAAAAATATCATGAATGTAATAAAAAACAAGGGTATACTAAATATATTTCCGGAAGGGATCAACACAATTTATGGAGCAAGCAATCCTGTTATTCCGGCAACTGCCGGGCTTTTAAAAAAATTAAAAGTTCCTGTTGTAAGCATTGGAATAAACGGCGCATTTTTATCAATACCAAAATGGAACTATGAAGCGGATTACGTTGGAAAAATCGATTTAAATATTGATTTGCTTTTTACACCCGAACAAATTGAGCAAAAATCAGAGGAAGAGATATTATCTGAATTAAATGAAAAACTGGCATATAATGACTATAAATGGGTGCGGGAAAATAATATCGTTTATAAAGCCGAAAACAGAACAAAAGGCCTGAATCATTTATTGTATCTTTGCCCAGGTTGCCAGAGTCAGTTTAAATTAACTACGCAAGAGAATAATATTTGGTGTACAGAATGTGGAAATGGCGCATTTCTTGATAATCAATTTCAATTAAACAAAATTAAAGATACCGACGTGCTGCCGCTGGACATAGCGGAATGGTATAAATTGCAAGAACAAAATTTGTCCAAAGAAATTGCCTGCGAAGAATTCGAATTACGGGAAAAATGTACTGTTATAACTTTTAACAAATCAGGGTTTAAATTGTATCCAAAATACAGGGGCGAAGTAACTGTCAACAAACAAGGTCTTAGGTTTATTGGAAAAGAAATAAAAACTGGAAAAGAAAAAGAAATCTTATGTGAAAAATCCACGCTGCCCAGAGTTTCCAATACCTTAAACAAGAGCTTTGATTTTTATTTAATAAACGATTATTATGAATTTGATATTGAAGAAGGGATCAAAGCAGTTAAATGGACCATGGCAATTAATGAAATTGTAAAGAATTTTGAAAAAGAAGGATAATATGGAAAAAGAACAGGGTAATCAAAAAGCGGCCATTAAGTTTACAAAAGTAAGTTTTTTTAGTATCGTGGGGCTTCTTTTATGTTTAATGATCTTTGTTGGTATTTTAACATACGTTATTCCGGCAGGGCATTATGTCAAAGGTGAAGACGGTATAATTACAAACCAATTTGTGCTTCAGGATGCACAAAACCGGCTGCCTTTTTATCGCTGGCTTACTGCACCGTTTGAAGTATGGGCCTCCAATGATAATTTAACGATAATTTTCCTTTCTTTGCTTTTAATGATAATGGGCGGAGCTTTTTATATTATCGATAACACAGGCGGGATGCAGGCGATAATTAACGCCATAATCCGCAAATATTCCAGGAATAGATATACGCTTATTTGGGCAACGGTATTTTTCTTTATGACGCTTGCCGCATTATTTGGGACTTTCGAAGACGGCTTGATTCTTCTTCCAATCGTCATGATTATGTGCAGGGCAATGAAGTGGGATAATTTAACGGCGCTTGGAATGATGCTGCTTGCGGCTGGGGTTGGGCTTTCGGCAACGTTAATCAACTGGTTCTCGATCGGGCTTGCAAGCGAGCGTGCAGGAACAAACGTTCTAACAGGGATATGGCTGCGTATAATTTTATGGTTTGTTATGTGGGTAATAACTTCACTTTTTGTTACACATATGTTTGCAAAAAAAGCGGAAAAAAAGAACAAAGAAAACGGTATCAGCAATGACAGGGAAACTCTTTTAAGAGAAATGGGTGAAAGTTCACCCCAGGAACGAAAAAAGGTCATCGTGTTTTCTGCTTTTTATGCCACTATTTTTTCGATCATTATTACTGCATATCTTGTTCCAACTTTGGTGGATTTAATAATGCCGATTATGTGTTTGGCGTTTTTAACCGGCAGTATTCTTTGCGGTAATATTTTAACAAAAAAACCGGGGCTTGTATTAAAATACTTCTCCAGCGGCGTGGCTGAGATTGCACCTGCAATCATAATAATTATGATGTCGCTTTCCGTTAAATATATTGCAGAAAAAGGAGAAATA
>JAITFY010000058.1 GCA_031281025.1 Treponema sp.
GTTATGACCAGCGAACTGGAAAAATACAGAAAGTACGGAATGCCCGATTGTCTTGGAAAACCATTTACATCGCAGGAGCTGTGGCATACCTTATTAAAATACCTTGTGCCTATAAGCACAATGCCCATAGTCAGCGACCCCACAGATGAACATAAGGGTAACAGTGAACTGCAAAAAAAACTTAAAGTTAGTTTTGCAAAAAGCAATCAAAATAAGTTTGCTGACATTACAAAAGCGCTTCTTGTAGGGGATGTTACATTGGCGCACAGGCTGGCGCACAGTTTAAAAGGAAATGCAGGGCAAATTGGTAAATCAGGGCTTCAACACGCCGCTGCAAAGATAGAATCCCTGCTTCATGAAGGAAAAGTCCCCATCCCGGATGAAGAAATGGACATTCTTAAATTTGAATTTACGCTGGTTATAGAAGAGCTAAAACCATTACTTGATGAATCTGCAAAACTAAAGAACATCCGAGAGCTGGATGAAAACGAAACGATTGCTTTATTAAATAAATTAAAACCTATGCTTGATAATATCAACCCCGAATGTTTAACACTGCTTGACGGACTTTACTCCGTTGCGGGGGCGGAAGAACTAACACGGCAAATAGAAGATTACGACTTTGAAACTGCCGCTGTTACACTTGCCGCATTAATGAAAAAGGTTAATTTATGAAAACAAACAAATGGAAAATCTGTATTTTATTGTTTTTTACATTCTTGATTAATTGTGGATGTGCAAAACAATCTATTGTGCACAGCGGTTTAGCATTTAACTATATCTCGTTTAGGGATGTTCCAGGTATAACTGCAGAAGAAATAGCCAAAATTGAAGTAGTCATGGCAAATAGACAGTTTTTTTCCTACGCATTGTTGCCGTCTACTGAGGCATACTTAAATTCTAATGGCGAAATCAGAGGTTTTGCCGCTTTTGTTTGTGAATGGTTGTCTGATTTTTATGGGATTCCATTTGTTTTGGAAATTGTTAGCTGGGATGAATTGCAGGAGGGGCTGCAAAACGGCAAAATTGATTTTACCCACGATTTAACATCCACAGAGGAAAGGCTCCAAACTTTTTCCATGACAGGCAGTGTTGCTCAACGTCCGATTATGTACTTCCGCCTTTCAAACAGCCAGCCAATTTCTGAAATTGCAAAAATACGCCCGCTGCGTTATGCGATTTTATCCAATACTACAACAATCGAAGCAGTAAAAAACCTTGCAATTGAAGATTTTGAGCTTATATTAATTGACGGTTACGAAAACATTTATGAGATGTTAAAAACAGGCGAGATCGATGCTTATATAGCGGAAAATGTTGCGGCGGTTGCTTTTGATGCTTTCCCGGATATCGTAACTTCATATTTTTTACCGCTTGTTTATTCTCCGGTTTCCATAACAGCTCGTAATCCGGAACTAACGCCTTTTATTACGGTTATTCAAAAAGCATTGGATAATGAAGGTATTCATTTTTTGAATGATCTATACAATCAGGGACACGATGAGTATCTAAAAGACAAATTTTATAAACGGCTTACCGGCGATGAAAAGGAATACCTAAAAGCCCATGCCTACATACCATTTATGGCAGCCAACGATAATTATCCTGTTAGTTTTTTTAATAACCGCGAAAGACAATGGCAGGGAATGGGTCTGGATGTAATGCATGAAATAGAGAAACTCACCGGTATTGAATTTAAAATCGCCAATGAACCAGATGCCGAGTGGTATCAGATATTGCAATTGCTTGAAGATGGTGTAATACCTATGGTTCCTGAGCTGGTTTATTCAATTGACAGAGAAGGCCGTTTTTTATGGCCCAATAATACTTTTGCAAGCAGTCAAGCCATGCTTATATCAAAAATTGATCATCGTAATATCAATATAAACGAAGTTTTGGCAGTGAAAGTTGGATTAGGCAAAGGTATTGTATATACTGAATTTTTTCTAAGATGGTTTCCGGGGCATAGAAACATCACAATGTATGACAGCCATAATGCCGTTCTTGAAGCTTTAATGCGCGATGAAGTTGATATGGTAATGGGTAATACCCATACTCTTTTGTACATGACGCATTATAGGGAACTTCCCGGATACAAGGCCAATATTGTATTTGACGGTTCAAGTTATGAATCCACATTTGGTTTTAATATAGATGAAGAAATTCTGTGTTCAATAATTGACAAGGCGCTTGATTTAATTGACACAAGGAGTATTAGAGAAAACTGGCTGCGCATGAGCTATGACTACCGTGTTAAAGTGGCACAGGCGCGTATGCCGTGGATAGTAAGTGCAGGTGTGATTATTCTGATGGCTTTTACTTTTTTAACGGTTTTCTTTTTAAGAAATATCCAAAAATCAAAGATAATTGCCAGTCAGGCAGAAGTTGTATATAGCGTGAATAAAAGAATCGAAGCGATGATTAATAATGTGCCTGGTGTTGTATTTCAAACCATTTACGAACCGCCAGATTATCCGTATATTTTTATCAGCAAGGGATGTAAGGAAATTTTCGGGTACGAGCCGGATGAAATGATGGGGGATAATGCCGTCAAGTTTTCAGATTTAATTCATCCGGATGATAAAGAAAATGTAAAAAAAATTGATTTGGAAACTCTTTCCAAAGATCTGCCGTTTGAGGCTGTTTACAGATTTATAACAAAAGGCGGTACTATTAAATGGATTTGGGAACACAGCCATGTGATCGAAAAAAAACCTGATGGTACTCCGTATATTACAGAAGGGCATTATTTGGATATTACAGAACGGCGGCAGCTGGAAACGGCGGAATTGGCCAGCCGTGCGAAATCTGATTTTTTGGCAACAATGAGTCACGAAATCAGAACACCCATGAACAGCATCATGGGTTTTGCAGAGCTTGCAATAGACAGCGGCTCTCCAGTTCAAATAAAGGATTATCTTGTAAAAATAACAGACAACACAAAATGGCTCTTGCGTATCATAAACAATATTCTGGATATTTCCAAAATAGAAGCCGGTAAAATGGAATTTGAACGTGTGCCATTTGATTTGCGTGAGGTTTTTTCCCGTTGTCAGTCTGTTATCCTGCCGGAAATTAAAGAAAAAGGCCTTGACTTAAGTATTTATGCAGAACCGTCAATCGGCAGGAAGCTGCTGGGCGACTCTGTTAGACTTTATCAAGTGCTTATGAATCTTTTAAGCAATGCAGCAAAATTTACAGAGTCAGGGACTATCAAATTTTCATCAACAGTAAAAAATATAACTGACACTAGAACAACAGTCTATTTTGAAATCAAGGACTGCGGCATTGGCATGACTGCCGAACAAATTAAAAAAATATTTGATCCATTTGTTCAGGCAGATTCCAGCACAACCCGTGATTACGGCGGCACAGGACTCGGGCTTGCGATTGCAAAAAATATTGTAGAATTGATGGGAGGAGAGCTTTGGGTAGAAAGTTCACCTGGTGTAGGCAGCACATTTAGCTTTGAACTTTTGTTTGATACAATTGATGTGTTCGAGGATAAAAATGAACATGCGAAATTTGATATGCTGGAAAAACCGTACTTTAGCGGCCTTGTTCTGGTTTGTGATGATAATTCAATGAACCAGGAAGTAATATGCACACATCTTGCACGGGTAGGGCTTAAAACTTTAACAGCGGACAATGGTAAGCTTGGTGTAGAGTTTGTTAAAGAGAGAAAAAACAAAAATGAAAAACCCTTTGACTTGATTTTAATGGATATGTTTATGCCGGTTATGGACGGAATGGAAGCTGCTTCCAGGATAATTGACCTGGATACAGGCAGTCCCATAGTTGCGATGACGGCAAATGTAATGACAAGTGAACTTGAAAAATACAAAAAGCAGGGGATGCCCGACTGCCTTGGCAAACCTTTTACCTCGCAGGAACTGTGGCATATTTTATTAAAATACCTCGAACCCTTAGGTTCGATTCCTTTAAATTTACTGCCCGTTAAAGGCGATACAGAGCGCTTTTTTGCAGATAATTATATGAATGATGAAGAACTGCAAAAAAAGCTGCAGACCAGTTTCTATAAAAACAATTTGAACGCATACAAAAAAATGTCCGAGGCGGTTGCCGCTGGGAATATCAAGCTGGCGCACAGGCTGGCGCATAGTTTAAAAGGGAGTGCCGGCTTGATTGGCAAAACAGCTTTGGGAAGCGCCGCTGCAGAGGTTGAGGCGCTGCTTAAAGACGGAGTCGCTTCTTTCCTGGAAAGTAAAATGGATATTCTAAAAAATGAATTATCGCAAGTTCTTGAAAAATTAAAGCCGGATATTCCTGAATCCGAATCTCTGGATAAGATACCCCAAACTCGAGATGCTGATGAAACGCTGGCTCTATTTAAAAAACTGGAGCCCATGCTGGAAAATATTAATCCTGAATGTATAACCCTGCTTGAAGATCTCCGTGCTGTTTCCGGAACCTGGGAACTTGTGCAGCAAATTGAAGATTACGACTTTGTATCCGCTGTCAGGACACTTTTGGAATTAAAAAAGAAATTAGAAGAAAATACAGGAGACAAAAGTGTTTAATTTTTTTAAAAAAAAGCATGTCGGGAAAGAATATGAATTGCCTGTAATGAGCAGATTTATTATTTTTTCTGTTTTATTTTTTATTGTTATTTTGATAACAGGAAGCAGCGCTTTTATTCTTTCTATGCAGCAGATTATCAGAAATAACAAAGGTCTGGAATTAACTCAGCTTCTGGAAATTGAGCGGGTAAAACTTGAAACTTCTGTTAACAATGAAGTTGTTATTGTAATAAAAATGGCGGATTCTCCGTTGATAAAAAGTTATTTTACCAATCCTGGCGATCTTGAATTGGCAAGAATGGCTAAAGAAGAATTGATTTCTTTTAGAAATGCTTTTGCATCGGGAATAGTTTTTTGGATAAACGATATAGATAAAATATTTTTTTACAATGATGTTGAGCCATATTATTTGGATCCGGAAAATCCAGATAATTACTGGTATAACATGACGCTTTACGAAACAGAAATATATAATTTTAACATCAATTATAACCCGGATTTAGGTGTAACCAATCTTTGGATAAATGCGCCGGTTTTAAATTCAGAAGGCATACCAATTGGAATATTGGGAACCGGCATTGATATCACAACATATCTGGAAATGGTTAACCAGAATCTTGACGGCAGGGTGGAAATATATTTATTTAATGCCACAGGCGAAATTACCGGTGCAAGTGATACATTATTGGTGGCGGAAAAAAAGAACATTGAAGACGAATTAAACCTTGACAATACTAATATAGTTTCTCTGGCACAAAGTCTTGCGCCCCATGAAACGCAAATTTTGGATACTCAAATTGGGAGAATTGTCGTAGGTACTGTTCCTTTGCTTGAATGGCATTCTGTTGCAATAATGCCTGACAGTATAGACGATTATAATACTTCAATGACAATATTATTCATTGTAGTTCTTATGGTAGTGGTAATTATATTTATTATTTTTAATATTTTTATTTCCAGATTGCTCAAACCTCTTCGTAAATCGATTGTAGAAGCGGCGGAAGCAAATCGTGCAAAATCCGCTTTTCTTGCCAACATGAGCCACGAGATTAGAACGCCAATGAACAGCATCATGGGTTTTGCCGAGCTTGCACGGGATTTAGCCATTGTTCCGCAAGTTAAAGATTATCTGGACAAAATAAGTAATAGCACAAAATGGCTATTGGATATTATCAACGACATTTTGGATATTTCCAAAATAGAGGCCGGTAAAATAGAATTGGAATATGTACCTTTTGACTTGCAGGATGTTTTTTCACGCTGCCAGTCTGTCATATTGCCAAATGTTATAGAAAAGGGCCTTGAATTAAAAATTTATACAGAGCCACTGCAGGGTAAAAAACTGCTGGGCGACCCGTTACGGCTTTATCAGGTGTTCATGAATCTATTGAGTAATGCTGTAAAATTTACCAGTTCGGGAACTGTTAACTTTTCATCATCAATTAGAAACCTGCCTGACAACTTCTCTAAACAGCCAGATTACACAACAGTGTATTTTGAAATAAAGGATACCGGCATCGGTTTAACAGATGAACAAGTAAAAAAAATATTTGCCCCATTTACTCAAGCCGATTCCAGCACAACCCGTGATTACGGCGGCACAGGGCTTGGACTTACGATAGCCAAAAACATGGTAGAGCTAATGGGCGGAAAACTTGCAGTAGAGAGTTTGCCGGACGCTGGCAGTACTTTTAGCTTTGAAATAAACTTTAATACAATTGATGTGTATGATGATAAAGTAACCCAAACAAAAATCGATGTTCTGGAAAGCCCCTGGTTTGAAGGTTTGGTTCTTATATGTGATGATAACTCCATGAATCTGGAAGTTATATGCGCGCATCTTGCCCGTGTTGGATTGCAGACGATAGCAGTTGAGAACGGTAAGCTTGGCGTAGAGATGGTAAAAAAACGCAAAGAAAAAAATGAAAAGCCCTTTGACATGATATTTATGGATATGTTTATGCCGGTTATGGATGGAATTGAAGCTGCTTCAAAGATCATTGAATTGAATACCGGCTCCCCTATAATAGCGATGACGGCTAATATAATGACATTCGAAATCGAAAAATACAAAAAACACGGAATGCCCGACTGTCTTGGTAAACCATTCACGTCTCAAGAGTTGTGGCGCATTTTGTTAAAGTATCTTGTACCATTAGGTGCAACACCCATAGATAAAATTGTGAATAACGATGAATTGCAGAAAAAATTAATGACCAATTTTATAAAAAACAACCAAGCTGTACACAACGAGATAATAAAAGCGGTTGCTGCTGGGGATTTAAAACTTGCACACAGGCTGGCACACACATTAAAAGGGAACGCCGGAATGATAGGTAAAATCGCCTTAAAAAATGCAGCCTCAGAAATTGAAACGATGCTTAGAGACGGGCTTGCCTCCATCTGGGAAAACAAGATGAAGACCCTTAATAACGAATTAAAATCGGTTATTGAAGACTTAAAACTGCAGCTAGACGAACCTGCTCCAGGTCAGGTTCCCAAAACTACGGACAGAGAAGCGGCGCTTGCCTTGTTTAAAAAACTGGGGCCCATGATTGAAAACATCAATCCCGAATGTGTTGATCTGCTTAAAGATATCCGAACCATTGCAGACACTGAAGACCTTGCAGCTCAAATAGAAAATTACGATTTTGAAAATGCGTCAAAAACACTTGCCGCATTAATAAAAAAAATTGGAGAAGACAATGAGTGAACCAAAGAAAAACAGTATACTAATCGTAGATGATGAAACTTCAAACATCATGGTACTTACGCATATCCTAAGCCATAAATACACCATTTATGCGGTAAAAAACGGGAAAAATGCGATAGCTGCGGCAGAAAAACATTTGCCGGACATTATACTCCTTGATGTTCTGATGCCGGATATGGATGGGTATACTGTAATTACCGAGTTAAAAAAAACAGATAAAACAAAAAATATCCCCGTTATTTTTATTACAGGTTTAACTGATACGGGCGATGAAGAAAAAGGAATTGCTTTAGGCGCTTGTGATTATATAAAAAAACCATTTTCTTCTTCGATTGTCGAAGAAAAAGTTGAAAATCAAATACGCCTGCTTAATGAAAAAAATGTATGATTGAATATCCTTCGATAATACTAACCTTTGCTGCGGGGTTTTTATCGTTTTTTTCTCCTTGTGTACTTCCCCTGATACCTTCATATCTAAGTATACTTGGAAGCGCCGGCGGAATTGCTGTAAATTCTAAAAAAAATGATCCTGCAGCAAAAAAACGTTTTATTCTGGTAATTACCACCATTTCTTTTGTACTTGGATTTACCGTTGTTTTTATCATTTTTAGCATTATTGTTTCAACTACTTTTCTGTTGATGGGCGGTATTCTAAAATATATACAAATTGCCGCAGGAATAATTGTAATTATTTTGGGGCTGAATTTTTTATTTGATTTTTTGGCAATTTTAAACTATGAAAAACGTTTTAACATGAATAAAAAGCCAAAAGGTTTGATAGGCGCTTTTTTTCTGGGGATGGCTTTTGGCGCTGGATGGACTCCCTGTATAGGGCCGATTCTTACGGGAATACTGTTTTTAGCAGGACAAGAAAGCATTGGTATTGCCGTTTTATACTTATTGCTTTATTCATTTGGTCTTGCTCTTCCTTTTTTGCTGGTTGCCTTTTTCTTTGATCGTTACCTGGTTCCAGCAAAATGGTTTAATAATAAACTGCCTGTTATAAGAAAAATAAGCGCGATATTGCTCATTATTATCGGGATTCTTATTTTAACAGGGCGTTTTTCCATGTTAAATGAGGCTTTGCAAAGATGGCAATTTCAGTATATATTGTAAGGGGGTGCGTATGATTAAATTAAAAAGTGATAGTATTGGAACTTTTGTTTTTATCTTTGGATTGTTTTTTATTCTTTTACCGCAGCTCCTAAACGCTCAAGTTTCTGCAGATGCTTCACGTCTTTTAAGAGCTGCAAGAATACAGGTTTTAAATCAGCCTGAAAATGCACAGGATTTTACATTGCAGATGCTCAATGGAGAAAGAGTTTCGCTGTCCTCTTACAGGGGAAAGGTAGTTTTCCTTAATTTTTGGGCTACCTGGTGTCCGCCATGCCGGCAGGAAATGCCTTCTATGGAAGTTTTGTACCAACGATATAAAGAGCATGGGTTGGAAATGCTTGCAGTGAACTTAAGGGAAAACCCAAACGAAGTAAGGCAATTTATACAGGAAAATGGATATACTTTTCCAGTGCTTCTTGATCTTGATGGAAGAGTAGGTGCAAGATATGGAGTTAGAGGAATCCCAACTACTTTAATAATCGACAGGCAGGGTAGAATTATAGGCAGATTAGTTGGAAGTATCTACTGGGATACATCACAGGTTTTTGAAGCGTTTGAAGCGCTTTTAAATAATACGTTTTAATAATTTAATATAGGAGTATAAATTATGAAGAAAAGAATCAGGTTTTTTAAAGGTTTTTTATGTGTCGTTTTTTTGTTTTTGGTAATGACAGGATGTGCTAGTTTAGGATTTAATTCTGTTACCATTACCACCCCCGGTAATGTATCATCAGTAATAGCCGGCGGAACTCTTGGATTAAGGGCATCAGGCAGGGATATTGTATGGACCATTAGCTCTACTTCTGACGGCACCGGGCAGGTTTCTAATGGAACTTTTATCAACCAAAACGGCTTGCTTTCTGTGGCGTTTAACGAGCACAATCAATTTATTTATGTATTTGCACGTTCTACACATAATGATCTTTCTGATTTTAAACAAATCAGAATTGTAACTGTAGATACCGTAAATATAACCCCTGTAGATTCAACAGTGGTACTTGGCAGAACACTCCAATTTAGAGCATCGGTTACAGGAACAAATAATCCCGACAATGCGGTAACATGGAGTGTAAGCTCAAGCGCTGCTGCAGGTGTTGGACCAGTTGCTTCGGGAACCGCTATAGATTTAAATGGATTGCTTAGGGTATCCTCAAATGAAACCAGAATGCATCTTTTTGTAACA
>JAITFY010000122.1 GCA_031281025.1 Treponema sp.
CGATGAATGGGCATTCACAAACTGTATCAATCTTACCAGTGTGAGTTTCCCTGAAGTAACCAGTATTGGCAATGGTGCTTTCAATAGCTGCACCAATCTTACTAATGTTAATTTTCCAAAAGCAATCGACATTGGTGCCAGTGCTTTTTATAGAACTGCTCTATCTATCATAGATGGCATTAGTGATTTTCCAGCAGCAACCAGTATAGGTGCTTATGCCTTCGATCGCCTCACTAGTCTTATTAGTGTGAGTTTCCCTGAAGTAACCAGTATTGGTGATTACGCTTTCTATGAATGCATCAATCTTGCCAGCGTGAGTTTTCCGAAAGCAATCAATACTGGAATGTCGACTTTTATGCGTTGTAGTTCTTTAACCATCATTAATGGTATTACTGATTTTCCTATGTTAATAGAAATCAGTTGGGAAGCATTCGCTCGCTGTACTGGTCTTACCGATGTACATTTCCCCGAAGCAACAACTATTAGAGGGCGTTCTTTCGAAGATTGTACGAATCTTTCCAGTGTGAGTATCCCAAAAGTAAGGGTTTTCCCTAGTAGTTCTGCTAATTTCCATTCCTGTCCTAATATTAAAACCGTAACTGTTGCTGCAGATTTGTCTGGTGGTCTTGCTGAAGCTAATCTTAATTTTCGAAGCGGGTTTTTTGCTTATTATATAGAACAAGGCCGTTTAGCAGGAACCTATATTTTGGAGAACTCAACTTGGACAGGACCATTTGAGCCATAGGATTATGTCAGATATAGCGTAATAAAACTGCTTTGAGGTGCCAGGCATGGGGTCAGGCACCTTAAAGATTGGCAATTGGCTACGACATTGGCTGTAGAAAAGTGAGCAGTCCTGGCCTTCCCGCCGTTGCCTGGAAGGGACGCTTTAAAGAGTCTTTCCTATATCAAAAAGGAGACCACCTTGAATGAAAACCAGTTTTTCCAAAAAGTTTTCAACACGCTTAACCGCCGCCGTATTCTGTTTTATCTCATTCTCGCTTTCCTCGCAGGTTGCCTATGCACAGGGCTTCTCATCGCTGGACACAGATCTGCTTTTGCTAGAAGGCTTGATACAAGATACGATAGCCAACACGGAAGAGCAGCAGAGATTATTGGACGGCTTGAGACAGAGCTTGAACGAGAGCGAGGAATTACTCGCCAGCTACGAGAGCATAATAATAGAGCAAGAAATTTTACTGTCGAACTTACGAACACAACTGAACGAAATGTCCGAAACCTTCAGGATGCAGTCAGCCTTATCGGCGAGATACGAGCGAAGGTTAAAGCGCTGGAGGAGTTTTACGCTGATTGGGATTCCGGCGGCGACACTGATTAGCGGATTTATTGGATGGGCGCTGCCTTGGTGATATTATTATTCAAACACTTGACAATCTGCTAATTACAATGCAAGAATAACAATGTGGATAATACAAAGAAACAGGTAAAACAACGCAAGTTTCGCGGTTACTTATATGATTTTGGAAAATTTCTTGTAGACATAGCGAAGTTAGCATTTGGCAGCCTGGTACTTGGAACCGTGATACGATGGGATATTCCCCATACAACACTTTTTATTGTAGGGATATTATTTACTGTAATTATTGCATTTACCGGAATCATTATTACAAGATCAAACGAGGAGAAATAATATGGATAATCCGTTTTTTATTATTGTAATCACTTTGGGAGTATTTGCCTTGTTAGGTATAATTGGCTTAATTATCAGCCCTTTTTTAAGAGATAAAGAACAACCGCAAGCCTGAAATAACGTAATAATAGAAAAGCCCAAAAGACAATCATTGGCAATATCTTTATAAAAATCGCATTTTCGCCGGACTGAAAGTCCGAGCCTTTGAGCCTGCCTTCGGCAGGCTGGCGAGAAAATGAAGGGCTGTCCGCAAAGTAACTCGAACCGAAGGTTCGCACTTTGTGGACAGACACTATTTAAGGAGGTTTCCTCCGCAATCTAATTCGGCAGCCAGTACAACTGCAAGTTTTCGTCTAAAAAATCCGTAAAAACCAGAAGTTTTCCGTCTGGGGAAACATCCAGGCCGGTGGGTTGATTACGCCCCCAGATTCGTTCTATAAGCGAAAGATCTTCTGCATTGAGCATGTAGACCGCGCCAAAATCAGGGCCCGGCAGAGTGTAGTCTACAGGATTGTTTGTTCCGCGGGAAGACGCAAAAACATAACGTTTGCAGGGAGTAAGAATGATTGTGTTAAGATTTGGCCCGACACGTTGAGAACGTAAAAGCGCGCCTGTTTCTGCATCAACGATATTTACAGTTCCTCTGCCCATATCAGATACATACAGGTGTCCGTTATGGTAAATTATATGACGGGCAGCTCCCCAGCCATCGTATAACCGGTAACGTTTTGTTACTCTGTTAGTTGTCATATCTACTACGGCAATCAACGGCGCATCGTAAATGGCTGTGTAGAGTAAAGAACCATCCGGTGAAAAGGCCATTCCTCTTGGAGTTCCTCCCACAGGAATCCGGCGTTGCAAAACTTTTGTTTCTGAATCAAATACACTTATGTCCATTGATACCCAATTTGATACAACCGTAATGCTGCCATCAGGACTTTGAACAATTACCTTGGGAAAAATGCCGCCTACATTCAGAGAAGTTTTAAATTCCAGAGTATCAAGATCGTAAAGATGAACCCTGTTTTCCTGCATATTGGAAACCCAAAATTCACGGCGTTTTTCGTCGAACATAACTTCTACAAAAGCGGGAGATCTGCTTTCCGGCACGGTAAGCCGTTTTTCGTATGTAAGAAGACCGTTTGCCTGTTTGAAAACATCAACACCGTGCTGGCCCAACAGGGGTACAATTAACCTTTGCCCATCGGGAGTAAAGTATGCGCTTTTTGGCTGTATACCGGTTCTGTATTCACCTTTTAATTGCGCAATGCCGTTTTCGTTTTCCAGCTTGATACTGGCAATATTTCTCCTTACAGGAAGTTCAGTGGCGCTGAATTGCAGCGATTTGTATCCATCAGCGCTAAAACGCATTATTCCTGTTTGCCTAATCCTGTAATTACGCAGCCCGTCTGCAGAGGAAGAGGAAATTGGACTGAGCAGTTCATCGTTAAGGAAAACTCTTAAGTCCGGCGGTGCGGATTTAATCGCAAATGTAACAGGAGTTATATCTACTATTTCTACGATTAACTCTTCTTCGATTTCTTCGACAACTTCTTCTATCTCGATAACTTGTTCAATTATTTCATTGTTAACAATTACCGCAGCTCTACCTTGACATGAGATAAAAACAAACAGAATTAAAATTGCTAAAATAGATTTTTTTAATATAAAACGCATAATAAATATTAAAATTTAACAGCCTTCTTGTCAATTGGCTGGTTTATGCCAACCGCATTCTAAAATGTTTTTACTCAATATTTTCGGTTAAACACGCAGCGGCTTCTTTCCATACTACCTGGTCTTTTTTATCAAGTTGTGCGAATTCTTTTTGCCTGCCGTAGGCGGAAAGCTCGATAAAAGTATCTAGTCTGTTTTTTAGTTCTTTGAATTTTTGTTCCTGAAAATTTTTGATCCATTCCGGCACGTTTCTTTTTGAGCCTTTAAGTGTAAAAAGAAGAGAAGCGTAATGGGGTGCGCATAAACCATCGGAGGCGGTAAAAAAACTGCGCAGCTCCTGTTCTTCGGGTGAATTGCCGCCGGATTGGGCTAAAAAATCAAGGTACTCCTGCTCTATTTTTTCCCGCTCTACGCAAACAGGACAGCGGCCTTTGGGTTTCCACTGCTGGTTTTTATCGAAACAGCTAATTCTATCTTCTAGAATATCCCGGCTAAGAATCGCGACTGCAAGACCATCACGAAAGGAAACAAGCCCTTGAGAATGAAAAGAACAAAAACCGCCTGCAGCGCGAAAAAGAGCGCGAAACCCCCTGTTGGTTATATGTTCAAATAAAGTATTGTCGATGTAGCGGTGCGCCCTGTCGCTTATGATTGTACACAGGGGGCATCCTGATTTCTGCGATGCTTTTTCAAGTTCAAAAAAGTTAATATGTTTTTCAATAGCCATTGGATACCTGCCAGTTTCCTGCCCAGTCAACCTGGCGGCCAGCCAAGAGAGCGGCCTCCAAGAAAATGAACATGAAGATGATCAACAGTTTGCCCGCCGTCTATTTTGGCATTAACAACAAAACGTCCGCCTTTTTGCTCGCATCCCTGTTCTTTGGCAATTTCCTGCGCTTTGTGGAATAACCTGCCAACAAGGGCAACATCGCAAGAATCCATCTCCATCAGGTTACGGATGTGTTTTTTGGGGATAACTAAAAAATGCACAGGCGCTGCCGGATTGATGTCCCAAAATGCAAGCATTTCTTCATCTTCGAAAAGTTTTTTACTGGGGATAACCCCTGCAATTATCTTACAGAATAAACAGTCACTCATCTTTTCATTATAGCATTGTCTACAGCTTCAAGAAAGCCCCTGCTAGATTCTGTTGCGCCGGAAATAACATCAAGGTCTGTAGTGTTGTACAATACCACTAAATCGGCAAGTTCCTCTATGGCATTAGCGCCAACAAAACGATCCTCTACGGAATCCAGGACGACAATTTCCGTGATGTCATTTCCATTCATTCGTACCTGTACAGTGATAGGCCCTCGATACCCCTGTGCTGTTCCTTCATAGTATTCACCCTCAAGAAGAGCGCTGCTGGTGGCTACGCATCCACAGATGACAGCAATAACAAATAAAACAAAAAACAATTTGCATTTCATATTAATAATTCCTCACTTCTCTTTCCATTGCTCTGATGATGTCGCTCCATTCCGGCATTTGCGGCAGATGATCTCCAGATGAAGGTACTGTTACAGAGGGATAAATGTTCCATGCTTCGCGTATGGGAAAAAGCGTAGCTTCTTCGCCATAGTTTCTCCATTGTCTTGCACCTATACGCCATGCGCGGGTAAAACCTTGTCCGGGAACCGTTATCTCAACAGGAAGCCAGCGCTTGCCATCAAGCTCGATTATGTCGGCATTATTTGGGCGCCAGTTATTGTCGCCAACTTCAAATGCAACAAAAATATGCCCGGGTATCGTAATAAACGCACTTTCTATATTAAGCACTTCCAACAAAGAACAAAATAAAATCGAAAGATATGAACAGTCACCGCCGCGGTAGTACAAAGCTTGATAAGGATAACTTACATTATCTAAAACTGATTCATCTGCCCTTACATTTACAAACGATGTTGCAGGGACTACCACATAAGTGATGCCGTATAAACGCAGCGCTTCAAACAATGCAGCAGCGTACAACACATTTGGCGGCACATTAGCTTGTCCAGAACTCTGTGCAGGCCTGCTTGTTATATGCGCTTCCACAGCACCGGCAACAAAACGTGCAAAAAAGCGTGCTGCGCTGTCACGCGGCGAAACAAAGGCAGCTGCCCGCCGGTCATCGTCCCATGAAAGCGTGTTGCGATGGAATATCGGCATTTGAATTGGAGAAGTTGTAACTTTACTTGCGCCCAAACTGCGGTAATTCATTTGTAAGATGCCATTTGCATTTATGTTTTCCGTCAGGCTCAGCTTTGCTTCGTTGAATAATGCTGTTATTTGAACATAAGCGCTTTCGCCGGATGCAAGACGCGGTAAAATAGCGGCCGTCCATGGCTGATTCATAAAACTATCCATGAAAAAAGAAACTCTTACATCGGTAATGGTATTAGGCTCATGATTGGTAATTTTTACAGTTGCAACAGGATTATTTTCGTACCACGCCCATGAAACCGGAAAGATACGGAACTGTTCGGTTTTTTCGTCTGTGATTCTTGCCGTTCCTCCAACAATTTCGGACAGGTTAACTTTAAGACCTACGGCAGCTCTGTAAGAAGTTAAAGGATCTCTGCTGAAAACCTTGTAAGAATAAACATTATCTACAAACAAAGAAAAATACGGCGACATGTAAAATTCAGCTCCAAGCGAAAAAGAAAACATTGAATTAGTTCCATTATCTTCTTCCCTTGAAAATTGATACATTCCGGCATCTACACCAGTACGGAAAGCCCAACGGTCGTATGGCCGCCATCGTAAAAAAGGCCCTGCTTTTCCTTCCATTACGGTAAGAGGTTCTCCAATTTGAACAGCCAAAGAAGTAAAAGAACCGCCCGCACTTAGGCCAAAATTAAAGTTTCTTGCAAAACGTAAAAACGCCCAATCAAGAGAAGCTGC
The DNA here is from genome assembly GCA_031281025.1 of Treponema sp. Classification (GTDB taxonomy): domain Bacteria; phylum Spirochaetota; class Spirochaetia; order Treponematales; family Breznakiellaceae; genus WQXQ01. The sequence continues at coordinate 6,215 of JAITFY010000122.1, forward strand.
CGCACCTGCGCCTGAACCAAACTGTGAAAACCCAAACGGCACTTCAAAAGCAGGAGCTACACGAAAAGAAATCTCATGCTCTGCCGGCAGATTAACTGCAAGCAAAGAAAAACAAATTAAAATTAAAAAAAACTTTTTCACGTAATAATTCCCCATCCTAAACCGTTAGTTATTATCTGCTTCCTTCCACACGATCAAGCCCCCGCAATGCAGTGGGGTTGCCAGGTTCCCGGGCAAGCGCTTGCCTGAACCAGCGTTCCGCAGCTGTAAAATCCTGTTCAGAAAGCGCAAGGTTTCCTCTGTTGGTCATTGCAGGAACAGAACCCAGCTGAGCAGCACGTTCATAAGCTGTTTTAGCTGCGGCAATATTTCCGGCACGGGCCTGTAAAATACCAAGCCTGTTGAACAAAACGCCTGTTGGAGCTGCATTTGCCTGTGTCTGAACCTGACGTATTAAAGGCGTCAATTCCTGATCAATATATGCCTGAATAGCGCGATTAACCTCTCTTCTTGCAGGTTCATAATCTGTATGTATAACACCTCTACCAAGCTGCGGTAATGGTGCAGGAGGGTACATAGCCCAGGCATCTTCTACCGTAATAAAATTTACAAAAGTATCTGCGGCAAAAATTGTATTCAACGCAGCAATTGCACTATTCCAGGCAGCTGTAAAACCTTCGTTAAATGCGCTCATTGATAAGGGAATCCAAACATTATCGTTTATTATAATAATTCTTGCATCGCCGTTAAAAAGCGTTTCTGCCGCACTCTGCCTAATGTTAAGAGAAACAGCGACAAGAAGCTCATCTTCCGTTTGAAAAAAAGCCGAATTAATACCGACCCCTTCCAGAGCAGAAGCAAAGAGCAGGGCAAGATCACGGCTGCTGCCTGTCCTAAAAGATAAAGTTTCCGCCGGGAATTGCGCTTCGGTATCATCTGTATATGTTTCTCCCAGCCGAATATTTGACGCCCTTAAACCTTCAAACAGCCACATTGCATAATGCAAATTCTGGTTATGGCCTGTACGTCTATTGGCACGTTCCATTCCTGCGATAAACCTTGCAAAGTCAAGAGTTTCGGGAGCGGTGGGAGAAATAAATGCCGCTAACGCTGAAATATCTTCGGTTACCCTGTTGCGGTTATGCGTCGCTACAGTCACAGCTCTTACAACCTCCCGCTCCTGTCCAAGAAATCTGTAGCGAATAACGACCTCTCCCAAAATGCGTCCTGAATCGGTAAACTGCAAAATTTCCGGTGAAAAGTCCGCCAACAAGGGCAGCTCGGCTCTGCGTCCTCTGGGTACAACAGAAACCCTGCCGCAAAAATACTCCGATGCAGTAAAACCAGAAGCACGGAAATACAGACGCACATCCCTGATCTCCGCATTTTCGTTGTTACGGATTGTAACAGTTCCGATGGGATTGTTTTGGTACAACTGCATAAATGCAGGAAATAACGGAGAAGGCTGATTAAGTGTAGCGCCAATTCCTTCGTTACTCCCTCTTCCGGATTGGAAAGTCACTTGAGCTGTTAACCCTGTATACAAACCGGAATTTAAAAGCCCGTTATTTTTATGAAACTGACGCCATCCTCCATTGGCAGCAAGCAGGAAAGCCGGTGTAAAACGAAAACCGATTTCGCCTCCGCTGCGAAGATACAAATCAGACGAACTGTTTCCGCTTTCCATTGCAGCTTGATAAAAACCAATAGAACCGTCAATGCGGGTAAAAATCCGCGAAAGCGGGAAAAAGTACAACCCCAAGCTGCCGCCAAAAGAGTAAAATGACGTGTTTATATCATCTGCACCGGGTAACTTTAGAGGATTAATCAACATTCCACCCTCTATACCTAATGTATATCCTAATCCAAGCGGATTAGACCAAATGGTAGAAAGATCAATTTCCAAACCAACATCACCGCCGCCGCCCATACTGTATCGATCATTTCCGTCAGGTGAAATACTACCTTTGCCCATTGGAATAGAAACAAAACCTTTAGGGCGAATTGAAAAATCAAAAGCTGAGAGCTGAAAAGAACCAAAGGTGAACAGAACAAGAACGATTAAACAACAATTTTTCATGATATGCCACCTTATATGATACAATACCATATTATAATAAAAAATTCTACTTGTTTTTACGGCTTTTACCCAAAAAGGCTCTTGCGCAAACACCAACAAATCTAATAAACCACGGTTCCATTCGTCTTTTTACCGTAATTAACTCATTAATAATTGGGATTTTTTGCGGGCAATTATTTTCGCATATACCGCATTTTGTACAAAGACTTGGGCTGGCGCTCTTTACCTGTGTAAAGCCGGTACTCATGATATATTGTTTCATTCCTTCAAAATAACCCATAGAATACCTTGCGTTATATGCAGCAAAACTTCCAGAAATATTGATGCCTACAGGACATGGCATACAGTAATTGCAGCCGGTACACAAAACTTTATTGGTGCGTTTTATGGATTCAAGCACCGATGTATAAACAGTTTTAAACGTATCGTTTAACATTCCAGCCGAAGCTGCTTCTGCACTTTTAATGTTTTCTTTTAATTGTTCTATCGTATTCATGCCGGAAAGAACCGAAGTTACCTCCCCCTGATTCCACAACCAGTTTAACGCCCATGCTGCAGGCGATGAATTACCGCCGGTTGGGCTTTGCGCTTCTTCGAGTATTTTGACTGCATCTTTAGGAAGACCTATGGCAAGTTTTCCGCCAAGAAGCGGCTCCATTGCAATAACCGGCATTTTTTTTGCGGCAGCATGTAAACCCTTTACACCTGCCTGGAAATTTTCGTCAAAATAATTGTATTGAATCATTGCCAGCTCCCAATCATAATCGTCAATAATTTGTAAAAATTCATTTCCCGAACCATGAAAAGAAAAACCAACCTGCTTGACAGCTCCGCTCTTTTTTTTCTGGGTTATCCAATCTTCTATTCCCCAGTCTTTTAATCTTTTCCATTGATCCATATCGGTAAGCATATGCATTAGATAATAATCAATGTAATCTGTTTTTAGTCTTTCCAAAGATTGATTAAAATACTTGTCAAAGTTTATTGAACTGCTGGAACTTTTAAACATAATAACAGGCAGCTTAGTTGCGATTTTAACTTTTTCACGAACATTATTTTTGCGCAGAACAGAACCAAGCGCGTCTTCACTGCCCGGGTATATCCATGCTGTGTCAAAATAATTAACACCGTTTTTTATGGCGTGCATTATTATTTCTTCGGTTTTTTGCATATCAATAATGCCAAGCCTGTTTGGAAAACGCATACATCCAAAACTAAGAATAGACAATTCGCCGCCTGTTTTTTTATCGATACGGTACTGCATGATAGACTCCTTTGTTTTATCAGTATATCACGAATAAACCGGCCAGTGTCAGCCAGATTCCGGGAATAAACACAGCGGGTATCAGGTTGGCAACTTTGATTTCTTTTATACCCAAAAAGTTCAAACCTATACCGGCAATGATAAGGCTTCCTGTAGCGGACATTTCACGGATAATCTCTTCTGTTAAAAAACCGCTGATTGCCGCAGATCCCAGGGTAATGGCTCCCTGATAAACAAATACCGACAGGGCGGAAAAGGCAACACCGATTCCCATTGATGCGCTAAAAACCAGCGATATACAGCCGTCAAGAACCGACTTGGCAAATAACATTTCGTGGTTTCCCTGAAGGCCGCTTTCCATTGAGCCGACAATTGCCATTGAACCGGAACAAAAAAGAATACTTGCCGACACAAAACCTTTAGAGAAACTGTGTTCGCTATTTTTAATTTTTACAGAAGCAGCTTGTGTTTCGCTGCCGCCCATTTTAAGTTTTTGTTCTACCCATTGTCCAAAACGGTTCATCCATTTATCGATATCAATTAATTCGCCCAAGACTGCTCCCACTGCAATACTCATAACAAGGAGCAGAATATTTTCATTTTGCAAAGAACCTTTTACTCCAATATAAATTATTGTAAGCCCCAGAGCTTTTTTAATATGATCTTCAAAACGTTCAGGAATTTTTTTTAACAAAAAGCAGCCAATAAGCGAACAAAAAACAATAGCTGCTGCATTTACAATTGGTCCTAACATAATCGCATTGTATCATGTTGAACAGATGACATTCAAGTTAATAAATGTTATCATTAAATCTAAGGAGTATACTTGTGTTTCACGCGTATATAAACGGTACGGGATTGTATTCACCCGATCTTATCGAAACCAACGAAGACTTAAACAACTTTTACGGCACGCCAATCAAAGACACATTCGAAAACAAAATAGGAATCCGCCAGCGTCATATCACGGGCGATAACGAAAGTACAGCCGACATGGCTGTTAAAGCCGGAGAAAAAGCCATATTAGATGCAGGCTTAAGCGCAAAGGATTTGGGGCTTGTAGTAGTCGCAACAGATACGCCGGAATTCCTTAGCCCGCCTACAGCATGCGTTGTTCAAGGCCGCCTTGAAGCAGTAAATGCAGGCGCTTACGACATTAACGGCGCCTGTTCAGGTTTTGTTGCCGCGCTGGATGCCATGTGCCGCATTGTGGCAAGCGGCGGTTACGAACATATACTTTTAATTGGCGCATACAACATGACCAAATTCGTAGATCGCTCCAACGCCTTTTTAGTCCCACTTTTTGGCGATGGCGCGGGAGCAGTCGTTATTTCCCGTACCAAAGAAAATCGCGGCTTTGTAGGCTCCAAACTTTACGCCGATGGCACCCAGTACGACTTTATGGGCATCTACGCGGGCGGCGCAAAATACCCGCTCACTCCTGAGCGAATCGAAAACAAAGAGTATATGTTGCAGTCGCTAAAACCTCTTCCCGCCGATAGAAACGTAAAACTGTGGCCGCCCATCATTACAGAGCTAATGGAAAACCACGGCTTAAAAACCACGGATATCGATTTTATCATCTGCACCCAGATCAACCAATGGATCATCGATTCGGTAATGCCGATCCTTGGACTCCCAATGGAAAGAACCATTTGCATAATGGGCGAATATGGCTACACCGGCTCCGCCTGCATACCCATGGCTTTAGACACCGCAAGAAAAACTCTGAACAAACCTGCTAGAGGCGATAATGTTGTGTTCATCGCTTCAGGTGTGGGATTAGCGGTAGCTTCGACACTTTTTATGTGGTAATCAGTAACACTGTCTGCCGATAATCCCCAGATCCATTGATTGGCGCATTAGCTCTTCGCGGAAATCGGGGTGAGCGATGCCCACCAGTCTTTGAACACGTTCACGGACATTGGTACCCCGTAGTTCGGCGATCCCGTATTCAGTGACAACCCGGTCAACGTCCATGCGAGAAAGACTCACAATTGCGCCCTGATTCAACGTGGGTACGATTTTGCTTATTCGTTTTGGCTGACCGTCTTTGTCCTTTATCGTTGCTGTGGAATACAGGCAGATATAGGAGCGACCGTCTTTGGATCTCTGCGCTCCAACAGCGGTATCCACCTGGCCGCCTGTACCGCTGATTTGTTTTGTCCCAATGCTTTCGGATGCGCACTGGCCGGTTACATCAATCTCTACCGATGAATTGATCGAAACCTGATTATCGTTAAGCGCAATGATAAACGGATCGTTCATGTACTCGCCGCTTAGAACTATTACGCCTGGGTTATCGTCTACAAAATCGTACATCTGCCTTGTGCCAAACACAAAAGTACATGCCATTTTTCCGGGTTGGATTTTTTTTCGCCTGCCTGTGATTACGCCTGCTTTAAAGAGCTTACTCATTTCGCTTGTGAGCATCTCGGTATGTATGCCAAGGTCTTTTTTGTCATAAAGCGATTTTGCAATAGCGTTAGGCATACCGCCGATTCCCAGCTGAATGCAGTCGCCGTCCCGAATTTCGTTGGCTACCAGTTTACCGATTTTCCAATCAAGTTCGGAAGGTTCCGGATCGGGTACTTCGGGAATAGCGTAATTGGTTTCGATAAGATAATCGACATCGTTTATATGTACTTCGACATCGCCAAAAGCCCTTGGCACATTGGGGTTAATTTCCAGAATCACTAAGTCGGCGCTTTCCCGCATCGCACGTTCATAAGTAGCCGACAAAGAGATTGCCATAAAGCCGTGTTTATCCGGCGGGCTTGCATTACAGATGAAGATATTCGTATGCAAATGCGCCCGGCGTTTCCACCCTGCATTGTGCAAATGATTGGGAACATACGAAACAGCATCGATGGCATGGTTACGCCTGAGTTGAGGAGTATAAAACCAGGCATTCACATTTATCTTGCCGATATAATCGGGATCGGTAAGGTACTTGCCTTCAGCCATCGGCAGACAATTACTAACCGTCACGTTTTTTACGCCCCTGTCGACAATTTTATGGATATCCATAAAAAAATCATGAGCCTCCGCCGCCGCCATCCCCGTCACAATATGGTCGCCATCCTTAACCATAGACAGCGCCTTCTCTACACTAATAACCTTCCCCGAATAATCAAACCCCATAAAAACCCTCCAGTATTATTATTTGCTCTTCGCTCTTTACTATTTGCTCTTTGAATTATCCCCATTGAATCAGATTCGCAGCCCAGACATAACCAATGCCTGCTGCAAGTGTTACTACATTTGTTCCCGCTTTGATCTGTGAACTTTCAAGTGCAAGGTGAATTGAAAGAATCTGATCGATTTGCCCCAAATGCCCGTAGTTCTCTAAATAAATTGATTGATCTTCTGTTAAACCCAATTCCTTTAAAAGAGCAAGATGAGCGGATCGTTTAAAATGAAGAACCGCCAGATAACCTATATCGGCTCTTGTTTTGCCGCCTTTTTTTAAAGATTCATCGATGCACTTGTACCAGTTGGACATACTTACTTCGTTTAGGCGCTCTTTCATTTTTTGCGCTTCGAAAAGTTTAAGCGATTTGTATCCCGCTTTGATATTATCGCTTGTGAACGGCTCGTTTATTCCGCCGATTCGCACCCCCGCAGATCTTGCAAGAGAGCCGTCTGCAATAATGTGCGAACCCAGTACTTTGTTTTTTCCGTAATTTTTTTTAAGGATCATTGCACCGCCGCCTGCTGCAAGGTCGAACATCATGGACATATCCTTGTCGGCATAATCAACAAAATCTCCGTTACGGTAACCGCCAACAATCATGACAGTTTTGATTAAAGGATCAGCGATGAGCATATCATGCGCCATTTTAATTGCCGAACAGCAAGTGCAGCATCGATTTTGTATATCGATACCCCATGCGTTAGTTGCTCCTATCCTGTCCTGAATGTAAAGTGCGGATGTAGTAAGAGGATACTCTTTCCATTCTTCGCCAATACAAAGAATTACATCGATCTCCAGTGGATCTGTATTGGTTTTTTTTAAGCAGTCTAGGGCGGCTTTTGCGCCCATTTCCTGCGTGCCGTCATCCGGCCCCGGAACTGGTTTACTGACAATCCCCAATTTGTCTATCACTGCTTCTTCGCTCCAGATACCGCCTGTAGCTTTGGAAATTTCTGCCGCACTCATTCTTGTTTGCGGAATATAAATACCGGTGCCGGTTACCCCAACGTGATCCATCAGAGCCTCATCCCGCCGTTTACAGAAAGAACAGAGCCTGTTATGTATGAAGCATCATCGCTTGCAAGGAACAGCGCTGCCCTGGCGACTTCATCCGGCTGACCAAGTCTGCCCAGCATGGTGGCTGCGGCGAACTTATCTAACAGTTCCTGAGGAACGGTTTTTAGAATATCCGTCATAATATAACCTGGCGCGATGGCATTACAACGTACCTGAACGCCCTTGCGGGCAAATTCTTTTGCCCATGTTTTTGCCATGCCGATAACACCGGCTTTTGTAGCCGAATAATTGATCTGTCCGATATTTCCGTATTCGCCGACTACGCTTGAAATGTTGATAATGCTGCCGCCGCCAGTATCTTCCATGTGAGGGCCTATGGTACGAGTCATATTAAATACACCATTTAAATTAACTGCAATAACCGCATTCCACATTTCGTCTGTCATTTTCCGTGTCATGCCGTCTTTGGTTATTCCTGCATTGTTCACGAGGATATCGATTTTTTTGTATTTTTCTATAACATATTCGCTGAATTTTTTGCAAGCCTCAGAATCGGTAACATCAAGTTTGTAGAACTCTACGTTTTCATAAGTGTATAACGGATCGCCCATGTCGCATGTTATTATTTTAGCTCCGTTATCTGCAAATAATTTGGCCATTGATTCGCCAAGACCCCGCGCTCCGCCTGTAATAATGGCAGTTTTTCCCTGTAATCTCATTTTGTACTCCTTAGATTTTCTTTATAATAATGGCATTACCCATACCGCCGCCGGCACAAAGACTGGCAAGCCCATAGCTGCCGCCGCGTTTTTCCAGAATATTCATTAGTGTTACGGTGATACGCGCCCCCGTACAACCAAGCGGATGACCAAGCGAAATTGAACCGCCGTTTACATTGCAGCGTTCAAGAATTGCCGCCTCGCTTAATCCATGGTTTTGTGTTAGTTCTTTTATTACTCCCAAACTCTGAACAGCAAAAGCCTCGTTTAATTCGATGTAATCCATATCGGAAAGTTTTAGCTGCGCTTTTTCAAGAGCACTTCCAACAGCCTTAACAGGTCCCAATCCCATTATTTTAGGATCGATTCCGCTTTGTCCGATAGCGATAATTTCCGCTCTGGGTTTTAAGTTGAACTTTTTAACAGCCGCTTCGCCTGCAACGATGACAAAAGCCGCCCCGTCATTAATGCCTGCGGAATTGCCGGCTGTTACAGTACCATCGCTTTTAAAAGCAGGACGCAGAGCTTTTAGTTTTTCCAAATTCGTTGTCCGGTTTGGGTATTCGTCGGTATCAAAGGTAAAAGTATTTTTGCCTTCCTTAATTTCCAGTGGAACAATTTCGTTTTTGAAGTCCCCGGCATCTACCGCCTTGATGGCTTTTGTCTGGGAATTTATGGCAAACTCGTCCTGGGCTTCCCGGCTGATATTGTGCATTTCTGCGATATTTTCTGCGGTAATACCCATGTGGTAATTGTTAAAGGCATCGGTAAGGCCGTCAAAAATCATGTGGTCGTGCAGGGAAATATCCGCCATTTTATGCCCCTGTCTTATTTTGGCAGGCAAAATAAATGGGGCATTGGACATGCTTTCGATGCCGCCGGCGATAATCATCTGCGCGTTGCCGGCTTTGATTTCCGATATTGCATTGATAATTGCCTTCATGCCGCTGCAGCAAAGTATATTGATGCTGTAAGCCGGAACCTCCGGCGGAATGCCGCCGCCAATAGCAGCCTGCCGTCCCGGCCCCATGCCGGATCCTGCCGCAAGGATATTGCCGACAATTACTTCATCAATATCGCTGCCATTTAAACCGCTTTTTTCCAGCAAACCCTTGATCACCCTTGCTCCCAGCTGCGGCGCCGGTAATGTTTTAAGGCTTCCCAGAAATGACCCGATTGGGGTTCTTAAGCCCTCGACAATGTAAATTTTTTCCATGATATACCGCCATTTAGTACAATCTTAATATGAACAATGTTCATATTATAATAACACAGCTGAGTTTTTTTGTCAATTTTTTCTTTGGAAAATTCCAGTTGAATAATTATTAAAAAATGTTATAATAACGGAAATGAATCCGGCGTCATTTTCGGCTTTAATTAACAGCCTATTTATAACTAATTGGATAAGGAAAATATACTAAATGGAGTATATTTTTTTTAAAGACACTTCCCTTGTAAAAGGCGTGATTTTTCCAAAATCCCAGCTGGGGTTTCGCAAAATGTGTAAAATATGTGATGCTGCAGAAAAACTGTTTGATAAAAAGGGTTTTTATGAAACATCAATTGCAGATATTTGCCGCCTTGCAGGGACTGCCATAGGAACTTTTTACATTTATTTTGTTGATAAAACTGCCATCTACAATTATTTAGTGCGGAACTATTATGTAATAATAAAAAAATACATAAGTAAAAGCATAAAAAACTGCAAAACAAGATACGAAATGGAAAGGGAAGGCCTAAAGGCATTCATTCGTTTTGGCCTTGCCCATCCTCAATGTTATAAAATTATCTGGGGTTCTTCTCATATCGATCCTGAATTGTTCGAAGATTATTATCTGCGTTTTGCAGAGAGTTACACCGGCGCCCTAAAAGAATACGGACATGAACTACTTGATATCGACTACTCTACAATTGCATGGGCATTGATGGGAATTGCCAATTTTGTCTGCCTTAAAGAAATAATGGCCCACAAACGCCCCTCGGAAAAGGAGCTTGACACCACAGTGGATGAAGTGATGAAGCTCCTTTCAAGGGGTATGTTCAAACCTTAACTACCTCTTGTAAACAACTCCGATGCTGATATTGTCAAGATGCCTGCCAGGTCCGCCGGTAAGATCAAAAGATTGTTGAGGCGGGAGAAGAATACTAACAGTAATACCTGATTCAATTGCCAAAAAGGGGCTTATGTTCCAGACAGCTCCTACGTTGAAATACGGCTTTATGGGAGTGAAAATATTTTCTACAGCTGTAGTAACAGTGCCTTCATCTTCGTCTGTTGTTTTTATACGGTACTGCTGCCAGCCAATCGCATTAGTTGGGCCAAGTTGATTCAATACGATAGCTCCGTTTAGTGTCAGCGTTGCAGGAACTGCATGCCAGGAAAAAGCAAGACGGGGAGCGACACATGCCATTAAATATAAGTTTTCTCTACTTGTTCTATCAACTGTTTCTGTTGTATCTCCCGGATCCATTGTACGGGTATGACCTTCCTTGATATGGAAGAAACCGGCGCTAAAATTAACACGCCAGGCAACGGAAAATCTGGAATTTATTACATACAATACGTTATAGTAACCAAACAGAGTATTACCAATGTATTCGCGCTCTTGTCTTGTATAACCATTTGACACTCCTGTTGTTTTTATTGTTCCTATTTCTTCGGGGAAAAATTGCATGATGAAGGTATTTACAAGATAAATATGAGAAATAACTACCATAGGTGCAAGCTGAGGCGTGAAAAAATACCACATCTGCGGTTCAATTTCTAGTCTTCTTGATGAGGTTGGAAAAAAACCAGGATATTGCAGCAATAACGGCGAAGTCAATACTTCTGACGTGGTTGTGGTTGTGGTAATTCCGCCTGAAGTTGTTTCTTTGGTAACTCTGCTGAAATCATTCGGAAGCCTGAACCTTACCGTTCCGCTTAACAACAACATGCTGTAATCTTCATTGATAAAGTTTCTGGCATAAGCAATTGACGGTGTAAAAAATCCTGATTTGGTGGTTGTTTTTTCATCTGTTTTTTCTGTGACTGTATGACCAAAGTTTTCTGCAAAAAGCAGCCCAAATTTTAACGATCCAAAATCGGCGCTTCCAATGATGGTGTCAAATTGCAGATTCATGTGAGATCTATTGGTGGAGGTTTCGGTTGTAACTGCTGTAGTTTTGTTTTCTGTTGTTGAATTATTCAACGACAAACCATCAGTATTCAGATAAAAATTGAAAAAAGTTCCACGCATTTTTGTGGCATATCCGGCTGAAAGACCCGGAGGGCCAAAATTTGTCATTGCTCCCTGAACAAAGGTAAAGTGCCTTTCGTAGTTCAAAAAGGGAGCAAAGTTTACCATCATGTATGTGTCAGTGTCCCTGTTGATAATGTTCCCGGATACAAGTCCGCCTGCAGGAGAGTTCTGGGCTGCAAGCGGTAAAATACCAACTGTAAATATCAATACAGTTAAAGCAAAAAATAGTTTTTTTAATTTCATTGTTTATACTCCATAGATTTTAGTTTGTCTAAGACAAACTATTATAATCGGAATTTTCGGACAATTTCTAATTGTCTGAGAAAACACTCCTTACCTTTTATAGCTTAGCAAAGTGGAAAATTGCGTTACGTCAATTCTTGCATTTCTTGATGCTGCAATGGCGAAATCCAGCGAAAGACTTTCCATAATAAACCACGTTAAACCCATAGATGTTTCTGTAATGGTTTTGCCGATGGTATTTGTTATTGTTGTTGCAGTTTCAGTACTGGTATTGTTGGTATGTTCAAATTTAATGCGTGTATAATTAAAAGGATGCAGCGTTAGGCTTCCGTTAAAGTTTAATTTATCGGGTACTGCTTTGTATACAACACCTGCCGCAATCATGGGGTTTATTTCCAAAATAGTTTCGTTAAATTCGTGCATCGGTTTAACGCCATCATTTCTGGTAATACTGGTAACACTTGCATTGATCAAATCAAAACCAAATTCAGTAAACCAGCCAAAAGATAATCTGCGATCAACGGCATGCCAGACACCAAAACCAATATCAACGCTGTTTCTCATAAAAGCAGGGTTAAAATCTTCCCAGTAACTAAATCCTGAGGTTTGTTTGTCGAACATATGATATTCAAGACCATAGTCAAGCCACAATGAGCCGTCTCTGGCATTTTTTGAAAGATCTAACTGCAAACCTACAGAACTTGTGATATACCCTGTAAGACCGACAACTCCGCCATTTATATTACTGTAACCTGCCCCTGGCCTTACAAAGAAACCACTGCGGCCGGTTAATGTAGTTAATAATGCACTGCCCGGCCCTATATCCGCTACGGTTTTTTGTAAATCAATATTATAACTAAAGCCAAAACGCGGACTGAAAGACAATCCGTCTCCAATATCGAAGCTTTTACCCCATGTAAGACCTGCCTCAATTGCGCCAAAACCTACAGAGTTTTTTGTAGTTTCTTTTACTCCGCCGGCGTTAAGTGATTCTGAATCCCGATTATGGTTTCCCACATTGGCAAAATTCAAATCAAAGAGCAGACCGCCCACTGAATCCGTTCCCAAGAGGAAAAAAAGCTGACTGTTCCATTTAAGCCCGTTGCCGGAGCGGCTGACAGATTCTTTTCCCCGCCAGTTAGCAACAGAATAGTTGTTTCCGTATTCTGTTGTTAGTGAATTAACAGTTCCTTCCCAAAAGGTACCGGTGTAGCCAAATCCTAAAAAGGCGGAACCTGCATTTAATGCCAGCCCCATTCCTATACCGCCTTCTCCGTCTACCTGCATCGTTGTAAAAAATTGGTCAAATTCTACATCCTGCCAGTTGTGTACATTCAGGAAGTTGTCAGCATCGGTATTAAACAATCCATTTGTCGCAATATTGGTATTTGACATAATCTGAGCTGCAAGCGACGGGATACATAACACCGTAAACAATACCAGAACAGCCGTTAAGACTTTGTGTTTAGTGTACATTATTGCCTCCTTTAAAATATGAACATTATTCATGTTCTGGGAAAAGTATAACACGGATTCGGAAAAACGCAAGTCTTTTTTTGATGATTCTACTGCAATTATGGCAAGTCAGAAATGTTTGCATTGGATTAATCTGGCGGTCTTGCGCAAACCGCCAATTTGGTCATAACAGCAAACTTTTCTGAATTGCCATGGTAACGTGCCACTGTGGTTTGCGTTAATTGACGCTGAAGGGGTTTGAACTGACGTGGTGGGGTTCTTGTTTTCCTTCACCCCCTAGTATCGATTATCCTTCTAGCTGTTTACGTAAACGGGCTATTTCTGCGTTTTTGTCTGCTACTATAGTTTCCCATTTTTCTTCCGCTTCTTCACGGACTTCTTCACATCTTATAGCAACAATTTGTTCAATAGTTAATTCATCCGTCAGCATATTGATTACCTCCGAGGCATATTCTTTCAAAAATTGTCTAAGTATATCATGTTCTATGCAGTATTTTATCGCAGCTTTGATAGATTCTTCAAGAGATAATTCGCTCTTATACTCACTAATTTTTCCCATAAACAGACTGTAGTTTTCCAGCGTTTTGCTCTTTGCAAGGATCTGCGGATTACGTCCTTGGTTTATGTTGTACACTTGGACTACTAATTCAAGTGGGAAACCCTCTTTTCCAGTTTGCTTTAAGCCTTCGGTGTTTTTGAATGCGTCCGTAAGACGCAGTTCCTGGTGATCCGGAAAGGGAGCGCTGCCGTTGTACAAAACGATAAATTCCGGTGTCGGGATTTTTACCAATTTCCTTTGGTACAGCTTGTTGCGATCCAGTATCTTTTCGTAGACACGACCTATGTACTGCAAAAGTCTGATAGGTACATTTTCGCTGATTTTTGACTGGTGCTCCACAAGAATTACGATTCTGTCGTCAATCGTAAATGACAGATCGTTGATCTGTTTCATGTAGAGTACCTCCGTTAACGTATTGATGTCGATGATCGCATCCTGCGGAATTTCGACCCCCTCGATGGCTGAGTAGAGTTCTCTTAAAGCTTCTGGGTTTCCGAAGAGCTTTGAGAATACACTGTCTTTGTGTTTTCTGTTCACATTTGAGTCCATTATTTCCTCTCTAAGAAATGATAGTACCTTTAAAAAAGGTCCACCTATATATGGTGTGCACATGCGTGGTGCTTGTAACTTCGACCGAGGCCAAAGGCCGAGGTTCCCCTCTCGACCGAAACTGGAAAAAAGAAGAAAATAATGACGTTTTAGCTAAGATGTCAAAGTAATGGTTCGTGTCGTTCGTGGCGAACCATCAAACCAAAGGTTTGTGGTTCGAGGTTTGTGGTTAATTATCTTCAAACTTTTGACGCACAAAAACGCCGCCCCAAACGGAACGGCGCTGTACTAAAAAGTTAACCTGGCTTGGCGGTTATTCGACTACTTTTTCGAAAGGACCCCAATCGACGTAGCCGGCTAATATTTCACTACCAGCAATAGGAACTGGAGTTTTAAGTATCAATTTACCATCACCATCAATCTCATAATCGAAAGTACATTCTAGCGCCCCCCATTTGAGAGTTAGTTTACCTTCTGTTTCAACATCCCAAATACAAGACATAAGACCCACCCCAGTTCCATCATCCCCATCTCCAGCATACACTTGAGGGTTGGCTGTATTAATTACAAAGACTACCTGACCAGCAAAAGCCTTTTGTGTTGCTTTCCAAGAACCTTCCAGAGCTGCGGGAATGTTAACACCGCCAGTTTCCGGAGGGACGTGCCTGGAATAGGGGCTGTACATTGTAGAATATACAAATAAAAACGATGCAGCACCAGTTACATCAGGTTCTGGATTTTCAAGGTGAAGATCTCCGTCAACTATTGAGGCATCAAAGGTACATTCCCCCAAAACCGGAATAATCATCTTTAATTTTTCAACGTCGTTTTCAATGAAATGTTCAAAAGTACAAGGTATTAATCCTCCAAAAAATACTTCCCCGGTACCATTACTGTTAATAATTAGGCAATTAAACGTTACTTCAATATCATCAACCAAAGTAACAGCTTCCCATGTACCTACAAATTTTAAGGGAATCACAGGCGGTTCGCCTGACTCATTGCAGGATACTGCAAATCCGAATGCCAGAATTACAACCAGCATTGCCGTAAACACTTGTTTTTTCTTCATATCTCACTCCTTAATATGAACATTGTTCATGTTTTATTAGCTATAATATAACATCAGTTTGGAAATAAAACAAGCTCTTTTTACTGCAATTATTGGCAAGTCAGAAATGTTTGCATTGGATTAATCTGGCGGTCTTGCGCAAAGCCCTGGCGATAGCTTGTCGGCTTTGATGTCTGCTTATGCACTGTTATTGCTATTAAATTGTTTGTTTTAACTTGTGGCGAACTCGGTGCCAAACCAAAGGCTATCGCCAGGGCTTTGCGCAAACCGCCAATTAAGCAATAACTGCAAACATTTCTGAATTGCCATGGTTGCGTTCCACTGTGGTTTGGGTTGGTTTACGCTGAAGGGGTTTTG
>JAITFY010000014.1 GCA_031281025.1 Treponema sp.
CCGGAGCAACAACGCTTTTGGGCGGGGTTATCGGAGTTTTTATCGGAGGTATTTCCGATTTAGCCATTGCCTTATCGCTTTCTGCTGCAGGCGGAGCGATGCTGTACATTGTTTTTGGAGAGATAATTCCCCAGTCGGTAATTATGACAAAAGATCGGACTTCCTCTATAGTTACTTTATTTGGGATCATTATTGGGCTGATCATTACCAAAATTTAAATGGGCATCACTCAAGTAAAATCACAAACCAATGCTGCGGGTCGCTTTCGTCCTGAGCAATTAAACCGATATCAATTTTTGCAGTTGTTTCTGCGACAAGCCAGCGGGTTCCGTATGGGTCGTCAAAACGCGCACCGCTTCCTGTTATGTCAACAAGCCCCATGGCATGGCCATAATAAGGAGAAAGCATCATTGCAGATCGGATATCTGCATTGTTAAGAATCATTGCAAAAAGCATCGAAAAATTATCGCAGCTGCCTCTGCCTTCAACAATGGTAGTAACAAGATTTATAAAATCACTTCCGCTTAAATCACGTTCATATTCAAAGCCCTGTATAAAAGAAAGCACTCTTTGGGCAAATACTCTTTTTTCCACATCATTTAAATTCCTATGCCCATTAAAATAATTCATTGTGACAGAAACGGCATCATTTATCCTGGCAAAGGAATCCCGGTAAATAAAACGGTAATACCGGATAAACGCATCATACAAATACGCTGTATTTAGGTAAGCTCTAAGGACCGCAAATTCACGTTCTATCATCACTTGTGCAGCTTCGGCGTCATTTTCATGTATCCATGCATAAACGCCATCCAGGACAAGAGCGACATACTGCGCCTCTCCACGAGGGTAACTATATTCGGTTATCGGACCTGGGTAAAAACGTTCCGCTATTGATGGAGCAATTGAATCCAGTGCAGATAAATGAAACAAAGATAAATCGCCGCTGTTAACAGGGCTATAGGAAAGTGCAATTAACATTGGCAACACACCTTGACGTGCGCCAGATTGAGCGTCAAGTTCTACAGCAAATCCCCAGCCGTCATAATTGGCAAAAGTCAGCTTGATAACCGCCGCTTGTCTATCATTGTATACAAAAAAATCGACATCACCCTGATTTTGCAATCGCCTGTTTACATCTTCAACCAAATCCAGCATGGTATTAAATTGCCCATTGTAAATAACAAGATCAAACATCAAATCTTCCGGCCCGCTGAACGAAAAACGGTCTCTGCCATCTCCATCCTCAAAGTAATACCCTTGCGGCAGATCAACAAAAAACCCCCATGTGGGCGAAAACATGGCATCTGCAAGAGTAATATGCGAAAATATGAGCAGAAAAACAAAAACCAATAACAATTTTATTTTCTTCATAGTATACTTATCGGTGTGAAAAACATTGAAATTCTCCATGAAGATGATTTTTCGATAGCGGTAAATAAACCGGCAGGGCTTGCTGTGCAGGGTGGAAAAGGGGTAAAAACCTCGCTTGATGCCCTCCTTGCGGAAAATCACAAAGGCGGAATTGAAACAAAACCTTTATTGGTTCACAGACTCGACAAGGATACTTCTGGAGTTATACTGGCTGCAAAAGGACGTGCAGCCGCCGCTCGTTTTTCGCATCTTTTGAGTAAAAAAGCTGTTAAAGTCTACATTGCTGTCTGCAAAGGCCGTCCGGAAAAAAGCAAAGGAATTATCACAGAATCGCTTAATGTACATGGCGGTTTAAAACATTCTGAAACAAAATATAAAGTTATAAAAACAGGTGTTTTCCTGGAATTTATACCCACTTCGACGGGTTCAGTGACAGATATGGGCGAATTTTCCGTTCTGGAAATTGAACTGGGAACAGGAAGAATGCACCAAATCCGCCGCCATCTTGCCATGACCGGAAATCCAATACTTGGAGACGATAAATACGGCGATTTTTCACTTAATAAAAACTTGCGAAAAACAGCAAATGTTAAACGTATGCTGCTTCATGCATCAAATTTGATAATTAAAAACGAACCGGAGCTGAACATTAACGCTCAATTGCCGGAATACTTTAACGTCTTTTTACAAAGATAAAAGACATTTTGCAGAAACTATAGACATTAAATACAATTTGTGGTAGAAATAATTAATATTTTCACAGGAGTGACAAAAATGATTGAAAATCTGTTTTTTGTGGGTTTCATAGGAGCGGCGGTCTCGCTCTTGTTTGCTTACTTTCAAGGACGCAAGGTAATGAAGTACCCTGAGGGTAATGATACCATGAAGAAAATTGCAGCAGCCATCCGCGCTGGTGCGGATGCTTATATAAAGCGTCAGTACAGTACAGTTGCAATTTTTTTCGGCGGGATGTTCGTGGTTTTGTTGGCGCTCTCATTTATCAAAACAGCCGATGGCGTTACGCTTGTTAACCGGTTTACACCTTTTGCTTTTTTGTCGGGGGGGTTCGTTTGCGGGCTTTGCGGTATTATCGGTTTAAAGGTTGCCACAAGGGCAAATGTCCGTACCGCCCAAGCCGCGACTGAGGGTTTAAACAAATCGCTTCGTGTAGCCTTTTCGTCAGGAACGGTCATGGGTTTTGTTGTCAATGGATTCCAAATACTTGAAGTTATCACATGGTACACCTTACTTAAATTTGTGTTCTTAAAACACCTCCCTGATTCAGAAGCCAATGCCATTATCGCACAAACTATGATTACGTTTGGTATGGGTGTTTCGGTCATGGCAGTATTTGCCCGTGTCGGCGGCGGTATATTCACCAAGGCAGCCGATGTCGGCGCAGACCTTGTTGGCAAGGTTGAAGCGGGAATCCCCGAGGACGATCCGCGTAATCCCGCTGTTATTGCCGACAATGTTGGCGATAACGTAGGAGACGTTGCCGGTATGGGTGCAGACCTTCATCAGTCCAACTCCGGAGCTCTTTTGGCGACCGTTGCCATAGGTTTTGCCGCAGGATACGGTGTTGCAGGTATGCTGCTCCCTATCATTGTGTGCCTAATCGGCGTGATGATGTCGATTGTCGGTACATTCTTTGTGCAAACAAAAGAAAAGACTGACCAAAAGACGCTTTTAAACTCTCTGCGCAGGGGTATTTTTGTCGCGGGCGCTCTTGCTGCTGCCGGTTCTTTACCTGCAATTCTGTTTATTGCAAGAAATGCAGAAGGTGCCGGCCGCATGGCAGAATTCTCGTGGGGTATTTTTGGAGCGGTAATTGTGGGTATTGCCTCCGGTTTCATAGTTAGCTATATAACAGAGTATTACACCTCTGATGCAAGCAAACCAACTCGTGATCTTGCCGCATCAAGTGAAACCGGTTCCGCCACTCTGATTATTGGCGGTTTGTCTCTTGGCATGAGGTCTGTTACAGCCCCTATGTTAACTATATCTGGCGCTGTATTGGCTGCATACTTTGTCTCTGGCGGTTATGCAAGTTTTTTCGCGGGGCTTTACGGAATCGGACTTGCCGCAGTTGCAATGCTTGCCACAAATGCCATAATTCTGGCTACCGACGCCTTTGGTCCTGTTGCGGATAATGCGGGCGGTATAGCCGAAATGGCTCATATGGCTCCTGAAGTGCGTGAGCGTACCGATGCTCTTGACTCATTGGGTAATACTACTGCGGCTACCGGAAAAGGTTTTGCCATTTGCTCTAACGCCTTTACTGCTCTTGTGCTTTTAGTTAACTATGTACACCTGATTAATATCAAGCTTGCAGAGGCAGGGCGCGTTGAGCTTGATCTCTCTATCACCAATCCGCCTGTCCTAATTGGTATCTTCTGCGGGGCAGCTATGGTTTTCTATTTCTCCGCACTTTGTATCTCGGCTGTACAGCGTGCAGCTCAAGGTATAGTAAAAGAAGTCCGGCGTCAATTCAGAGAAATTGTTGGAATAATGGAAGGTACAGCCGAACCGGAATATGCCAAGTGTGTTGACATTTGTACGCGCAGCGCATTAAAAGAAATGATCGCTCCTACCCTTATCGTTATCTTATCACCAATTCTTGCCGGGTTTGTATTAGGTCCAGCCGGTGTCGTTGGTTTCCTCGGGGGAACCGTAGTAACCGGTTTCGCTTTGGCAGTGTTTATGCT
>JAITFY010000130.1 GCA_031281025.1 Treponema sp.
AAAAAACGCATTTTCGAAGGAAAATGCAATGGCTGTCCGCAAAGTAACCGACTTTGTGGACAGACAACAAAGAGGTATTTTATGGCAAAAATTGATAAAAAAGCTGTGGATCAGGAAAAAACCACTGTTTTCTCGGAAGTTTCAAAAAAATTCAGGCAGAGTCCCGGTCTTTATATAGGGTCTGTTGTCGTTCTTGTTCTTGTTACTGTGTCGTTCATCGGCGGCGATTTCCTTTCCGGAAGTCAGTTTGGCAGCAGCGATGACTGGGTTTTTGGTTACTACGATAAAACCCCTATTGTGTTTTTCCCAGGTAATACATTTTCTCAGTTTTATGAAAATACAAGGTCGCGTGTTCCTCAGAACATGGATCCAAATGATTTTAGGGTTCAAGCGCAAATCTGGCGGCATGCTTTTGAACAGACAGTAGTGCATACCGCAATGCTGGATATGGTAAAAAGATCAAATTACGAAGTACCGGAAAAATCGGTTGACAGGGTAGTTGCGCAGCTTCCAAGATTTATGGATCACAACGGGCGTTTTTCCCCGACAATTTACAGACAGGTGCCTGAATCAACTCGTCATACTATTTGGCGGCAGGTAAAGGACGAACTTGTTATAGAAATGTTCACAGGAGATCTATCACGGGTTATGATTCCCAAAGGAGAAGCGCAATTTATCGCAAGTATGGCGTCTCCCATTAGAAGTTTTAGTATGGTTTCTTTTAGTATCGATGACTATCCGGAAAGCGAATTTCTTTCCTATGCAGATGAAAATCAGGAACTTTTTAACTCGATTCATTTATCGATAATAACCATTACGGGAAGCGAAAGAGAAGCAAGAAGAGTTTTGGCTTCCATAAAAGACGGTGTTACTACTTTTGAAGATGCAGCAAGGGTTAATTCCAAAGACGGTTATGCAGACATGGGCGGAGATATGGGCACCCGTTACTTTTTTGAACTAACCAATGATATTCCCAATCCTTTAGATCGTGAAAATATTTATAACCTTCGTAAAGATGAAATAAGCGATGTTGTTGCGGTGAATGACGGCTGGGCTATTTTTAGGGTAGAGAATGAAAAAACTGCGGCAAACTTTGATGACAGTTTTGTTATGGACAGGGTGCGTTCGCATGTAAGAAGTTTTGCTCCGGGGCGTATGGAAGATTGGGCAATAGAACAGGCAAATGATTTTATCAAAGATGCGGCAGAATCCGGTTTTGACAATGCCGCACGCTGGCTTAACAAAGAAAGACAAAGTTTTGGTCCTTTGCCCATAAACTATTCAGGCGTGGACTTTTTTACAGCTTTGGAATCTTTTACAATATCCGGTCTTACTCGAACAGATTTACAGGATATTTCGCGTAACGAAAGATTCTGGAGAATTGCTTTTTCAACGCCGGTTAATACCACAACCGATCCTTTTGTACATGGAAGTAATGTTTTTGTATTTTTTCCTACAGAAGAAAAAGAAGCAGATGAATATACAATAGAAATGATAGAATCATCGTATTCCTGGCAGCTTAACAACATTTCCGAACAATCAATGAGAAGTTATTTTTTAACAAGCGAAAGAGCAAGCAGCGATGATTTCTTCTGGGATGCATATTTCCGGTTTGTAATGCCGTAAGCTAAAAAAATATGGGGCAGCCCTTTGTAAAAAACGGGAAAACAATTATTTCCGGCATTGATCCTGTTCGCCGCGCAGAAAATACGGTGGACGGGATTTCTGTCAGAAACAGAACCTTGTTTTTTTGCCCTTCACCGGTTTACGGATACGGTCTTACAAAACTTCTGTCCCGCATCGATAAAGAAGCACCCGATTCGGCAGTACTCTGTGTAGAAGCCGACACCGAGTTATACGATCTTTTTCAAAAAAACATAGTAGATTCTTCGTTAATAAATAAAAAAAACTTTTGTATAACAAATATTTGTGATTCAGAAAAACTTTATAACTTTATAAACAAAACATGGGGAGTAAGGGCGTTTCAAAGAATCGAGATTTTAAGACTTACAGGCGGATGGCAGCTTTTTCCGCAAGTTTATGACTCACTTTGCAGTACGCTAAAAAGAGAAATAACCAATGACTGGAGTAATGCGCTGACTCTTGCAAAACTTGGACGTTTATACATAAGAAATGCTCTTCGTAATCTTTTTCTTGTTCCGCATTTTCCGTCCATTTCTGATTTATCTTTTGGCGAAACTCCTGTTCTTGTTTTGGGAGCCGGACCATCTTTGGATGAAACACTGGATGTTTTACAAAAAAGATTTAATAAAAATTTGAACAACCCAAAAAAACGAAACTATAAAATTATATGCGCAGATACCTGTCTTGGTGCGCTGAAAGACAGGGGTATAGTCCCGGACCTTGTTGTAATTCTGGAAAGCCAGCATTGGAATCTTCGTGATTTTATTGGCTCCAGCGGATGGGATATTCCTGCGGCAATTGATCTTTCTTCGCTCCCTTTAACTGCAAAAAAACTGGGTATGGGTTTTTTGTTTTTTACGCCATGGTCGCCTTTGCGCATTTTTGAAAGATTAAAAAAAGCTGAGCTTCTTCCCGCTGAATTTGCGCCCCTTGGTTCTGTTGGTTTAACAGCAGTAGAACTTGCCCGCTCTCTTACAAAAGGAAAAATAATCTGCGCAGGGCTTGATTTTTCTTTTACTTTAGACAAATACCATGCGCGCGGAACGCCGGGGCATCGTGTAAAATTATTTATGCAGACACGTCTAAAAAGTATCCTAAACTCTTCTTCCTTTGAAGATTCATCCATTTCATTTGTATCAAAATCGGGATATAAAGTTCATTCAAGCGGTATTATGTTAAATTACCGTGAACTTTTTGAACGCGAATTTGGACATGATAAAAGATTGTTCGATATTACAGGTACGGGGCTTCCTTTGGGATTAAATACGCTTTCGTATGAAAATGCTTTATCGCTCCTGTCAGAAAATGAAAATAAAGATGAATTGCAAAATGATAAATTTAACAACAAAAAAAGCGCCTTGTTAAAAGAAAACTTACGATTGTTTTTTGATTCAGAAAAAAACAGATTAATAGAACTAAAAAATATTCTTACAGGTGATACCCGTGCGGACGAACAGCAGCTAAAAATTTTAATAAACGAATGTGATTATCTGTGGGCGCATTTTCCTGATTTAGCCGGCGGGAGGTCTCCCGATATAACAGATTTGTCGTTTCTTAAAAGAGTCCGCACAGAAATTGACCCGATGCTAAAGTTATTCGCAAGCGGGGAACCCGCATAAAATCCATTCTTTACAGAACGACGATACCCCGCTGCTCTGCGGCGGGGTTCGTCATTCTTTTGGAAACACATATCTAAGCACAGAATCATCAAGAATTATCGCTACCTTGCCTTGTGATAATAGGCGGCGGTTTTCTTCCGATGAAATTATTAAAAGAGCGTCACTTCTGTCTATAACAAGGTCTGTC
>JAITFY010000167.1 GCA_031281025.1 Treponema sp.
ATGGGATTAGAAATAAGAACATTTCCAAAAAATAAAAAAATTAAAATAAAAGAAGAAATATTATTAAGGGTATAAAATCCATCGCCTAACACACGGTAACTGCTCACCGCCCTGTTCGGGCATTTTGGACTACGAACGTTAATCCGTGTTAATTCGTGTTAATTCGTGGACAGTTAATCCATGAATCCTATCCACTAATTAGCACTAATTTCCACTAATTATTTTATTAGATTTTTTTTATTTTTCCACAGATATTTAATTTTAATCCGTGTTAATTCGCGTTAATTCGTGTTAATCCGTGGCACAAAAAAACCCCGCAGAAAAACTACGGGGTTTTCATCATCAAGATTTAAAAAATCTTAGAAGCTGTACTTTACTCCGAGGAAGGGGGTAATTGCTACATCACCATATTCTGCGGCAATGTTTCCAATTTCAAGGCCAAACCAAACTTTCAGTTCTTCACTAACAGAATATTCAACAAAAGGAGTAAGCGTTATGCCATAATCAAAATCGTCGGGAAGAGCAATTTCCAATTCGGCATATAAGGGGCCGCTTTCGTATGATCCAAGAAGTATAAGACCACAATATACATCATCGCCTGTCAAATGCAACATGGGGGTTAATTCAAACCCAATGCCGTTGTTTGCCCAGCCAAGGGTTATAAGACAAAAAGCTTCAAGGTCTTGTTCAAAAGAACCAGGTCCCCATTCCCCGAACATCTTCATACCAGAAAGGGCGAGTGGTAATTTAACTTGTGCAAAAACATCGCCAAAGTCCATTGCCATACTGTACTTTATCCCTGGTGTAAATTGCAGCAGCATAGTATCATCGCCAATATCGGGAGCAATATGAAGACCAAAATCCAAGTCCAAGAGGATAGCAAGCTCTTCGCTTACGTTGTATGCTGTTCCCAGTTCAAGTAACAGCCTTATCGGCATATCATCCCCAAACTCATCACTTAGAACGCCTAGTTCCAGGTTCAGCTTCGCATTGAGATCAAGAGCTCCGTCCATCAAAGCGCCTTCGTACCCAACAAAGGGAATTGCAGTAAGAGCAAAATCTCCATCCCCAGTTACATCAGGGAATACCAATTCCAAGCCGGCAGAAAAACCGCCTTCTTCGGCCATAACAAAACTGGTTGCCATGGCAAGTGCTAAAAACATAATAGCAATTTTCTTCATAAAAAAAACCTCCGAATCATTTGGAGAAGACACTGTTAAAAACAGTGTTAATCTTCTCTCATAATAATATTTATAACTTTTTGTATTTTTTGTCAATAGTAAACAGTAAAAATTTGCAAAAAAAAACTTTTAATAATAATTGAATTTCCCCCCAAATCCGGCGATTACTGATCAAAATAAAAAGGCATTATACTGATTTACACTGGTTATATTTTGAAATTTGTTGTTATTTCACGATATTTTGCCATTCTTTAGGTTTATTATGCGGGGGTTGACAAGATATACTTAAAGATATACAGTATATTAAGAAGGTAAACGATGCCAAAAAGATATTCTAGTGCGGAGCTAATAAAAATGATAGAAGAAGATGGTTGGATTTTGTCAAGGATAAAAAGTTCTCATCATCACTTTCATCATCCCCAAAAATCTGGAATTGTGACAATAGTACACCCAAAGAAAGTTGAGAAACCTGGGACCGCAAGCAGTATTTTGAGGCAAGCAGGTTTGAAACTAAGGAAGGAATAAAATGAAAAGTTATATTGCATTTTTTGAGTATGTCCCTGGAGAGAATGGTTTTGGAGTTATCGTCCCTGATATTCCAGGTTTTTCTTCTGGGGGAGATACCTATGAAGAATCGGTTAAAAATGCAACTGAAGGATTGGCAAGCCATATTGATGTTATGAAAGAACATGGAGAAAAAATTACCGCTCCTCGTACTTTAGAGCAGATAAAAAAGGAATGGCAAAATTGGAAAGAATGGGAAAAGAAGTATGATTTTCATATTGGGCATATACCTGTTTTACCTCCGTATGGAACTCAAAAGGTTTTATTATCCATAGATACCGCTCTTGTTGCCCGTATTGATAGAGTTGCTAAAAATCGTTCAGCTTTTTTTGCAAGCGCAGCAGAACGCTTTTTTGAAGAAAAAACCATTGTATCAGCCCCCTAATCCGGCTATGATACGGTATGGATTGGCAAACTATCTTATATCGTCTTCCCGGGATTGTTTTAGGGCTTACTATTCATGAGTATTGTCATGCCTTTTGCGCTTATAAGCTGGGAGACAATACGGCACGCGACCAGGGCAGGCTTACTTTTAATCCTGCCAAACACATCGATTTTATCGGTTTATTGTTTATTATTTTTGCTGGATTCGGCTGGGCCAAACCTGTGCAGTTTAATCCCGGCAACCTACGCAAGTACCGCCGCGATAAAGCCATGATTGCCGCTGCCGGCCCTCTCTCCAACCTTATACTAGGAATACTATTTTGCCTTATAATTAGAGCTTTAATCGCTTTATTGGCAAATAATGTTATAAATCCAGGTATTTATTTTTTTCATCTATATATTGCTTTGTTTTATGCTGCATCCATCAATTTTGGCTTGTTTGTTTTTAACCTGTTTCCAATTCCGCCGCTGGACGGCAGCCATATTGTTTTTTCCGGTCTTAACCTTAGCTACGATACCGAAGTAAAAATCAGAAAACTTGGCCTGCCGCTTTTGTTTTTAGCCATAATAGCCCAAAACCATTTTGATATCCCCATCATTCCAGTTGGAATCGTCGTTGATGCGCTTTTAGGTTTGTTTTTGTGAGTGATTCAAATCTAGCAAGTTGATAAGCTTCACTTTTTACGATATAATATCTTCATGTTTGATAAATTATTTAAAGCGTTTTTTGGTTCCCAGCATGAGCGGGACGTAAAAGCGCTTCTTCCAATACTGCATAAAGTAAACGAAAAAGAAGCATGGGCTGCTGCTCTGACGGCACAGGAGTACCCCCAGCAAACAGCGTTGTTCCGGCAGCGGTACAACGACGGAGAAAGCCTGGACAGTCTCCTGCCGGAGGCTTTCGCTCTTGCCAGAGAAGCTGCGCGCCGTTATCTTGGCGAGCGCCCTTATGATGTGCAGGTGCTTGGTTCCATCGTTTTGCATCAGGGAAAAATCGTCGAAATGAAAACCGGCGAAGGTAAAACCCTTATGTCCGTCGCCGCTGCATATCTTAACGCAATTCCGGGCAAAGGCATTCACATTGTCACAGTAAATGACTACCTTGCAAGCCGCGATGCAGACTGGATGCGGCCAATTTTTAGCAGTCTTGGTTTGACTGTTGGAACGATTCTTTCAAACATGGACAATAAACAGCGCAAGGAAAATTACGCCTGCGATATTACCTACGGAACCAATAACGAATTTGGTTTTGATTACCTGCGCGATAATATGCATCGCGATATGGAAGGCCGTGTTCAACGTGAACACAATTTTTGTATCGTAGACGAAATTGACTCTATTTTAATTGATGAAGCACGCACCCCCCTGATTATTTCCGGCGCTGCAGAAGACGATACTCATAAATTTGCAGAGGTAGACAGGCTGCTTGGCAGTTTGCGCGAAATCCAAAAAAATGAAGACGGCGAGTATCCCGATGAAACAAAAGGCGAAGAAGTAATAGGCGACTTTAAAATAAACGAAAAAAACAAAAATGTTTCTTTTAGTAATCAAGGGCTTGCCAAAGTAGAAGAAATACTCAATAAACGTAATCTAATTCAGGGTGCAATTGTAGACGAAGAAAACTTTGAATACATTCACTATTTTACCCAGGCCCTAAGAGCCCATAAACTTTTTCATATTGATGTTGACTATGTTGTAGAAGACGGTCAGGTTCAGATTGTCGATGAGTTTACGGGACGTATCCTGCACGGCAGACGTTATTCCGACGGGCTTCATCAGGCAATCGAAGCAAAAGAAAGGATTAAAATTGCCCAGCGTAACCGTACCCTTGCAACCATTACGTTTCAGAATTATTTTAGGCTGTATAACAAAATCTCCGGCATGACAGGAACCGCAGACACCGAAGCTGTCGAGTTTAGTAAAATTTACAAACTGGAAGTTGTCGTTATCCCTACCAATTTGCCTGTGGCGCGTATAGACGAAAACGATCTTGTTTATCTGGATGAAA
Organism: Treponema sp.; assembly: GCA_031281025.1. Taxonomy (GTDB): domain Bacteria; phylum Spirochaetota; class Spirochaetia; order Treponematales; family Breznakiellaceae; genus WQXQ01. Next base: position 4,138 of record JAITFY010000167.1, read on the forward strand.
CCGACAAATACAAAGCGTTATGTGACGAAATAGCCCAAGCAAATAAAAAAGGACAACCCATGCTGGTTGGAACTGTCTCTATAGAAAAGTCAGAGCGGGTTTCTGCGCTTCTTTCAAAACGGGGGGTGCGTCACGAAGTTTTAAACGCCAAAAACCACGATCGTGAAGCGCTCATCATAGCCGAGGCGGGCGCAAAAGGTTCCGTTACAATTGCAACCAACATGGCAGGGCGCGGAACGGACATTAAGCTGGGAGGAAATGCCGAACATCGCGCCCGCCGCAAAGCCGGCACAAACGCAACCCCCGAGCAATTTGCCGCAGTTTACAGCGAAGAGCTGGAAAAATGGCGAAAAGACTACGAAGAAGTAAAGTCGCTTGGCGGTCTTTATGTTATCGGAACCGAGCGGCACGAAAGCCGCCGTATCGACAACCAGCTTCGCGGGCGTTCGGGCCGTCAGGGCGACCCTGGAAAGAGCCGGTTTTTCATCTCTATGGACGATGAACTTATGCGCCTCTTTGGCGGAGAACGCATGAAAAACATCATGTCAAGGATTGGCATGAAGGGCGGAGACCCAATAAACCATTCCCTGTTAAACAGAAGCATCGAAAATGCGCAAAAAAAAGTAGAAGAACGCAACTTCGAAATCCGCAAACATCTGCTGGAATACGACGATGTGTTAAATCAACAGCGAAAATTCATTTACGAACAGCGTGATTCAATCCTTTTGGACAGGGAACTAAAACAGCGTGTAAACAAAGCAACCGCCACAATGACTGCCGATATGATTGACATATACAATGAATCTTCCAGAAACGATGCAGATTCGGCAATTACAGAATTATCAGATCAACTAAACACAAAATTTGGCTACAAACTTTCGCCAGACAATGAATTAAAAAATTCAGAATCGCTGGAAAAACAAATAATTGCAGATTTAGAAAGAGATATGGACGAAAAAGAAGTCCTTATCGGCTCCGATTACTTAAGTTTAATTATCCGCGACAATTATCTTCACTCTATCGATCGCAGATGGCTTGATCATCTTGAAAGCATGGAAGCTCTTAGGGAAGCTGTATACTTGCGTCATTATGCGCAAAAAAATCCGCTCACCGAGTACAAGCTGGAAGGATACAAGATTTTTGACACCATGTTAGACGCAATCAGGCAGGAAATTGCCTCTCGTATGCACTTGATTCGTATTCAGACATCAGAAGGGGGCCAGCGTAGACCCATAAGCCGCTCTATTGGTACAAACCAATCGGCTAGCCATAGTTCCTTTAATTCTTTTGCAGGCTCGCCGCCGCAGGGAAGAGCGCCCGCAGGCGGGGCAGCTGCACCTTCCCCAATGGACAGGGCAAGCCGTCCACAGGCGACTGTAATACGCACTCAACCCAAGGTTGGCCGCAATGATCCTTGCCCCTGCAATAGCGGAAAAAAGTACAAACACTGTCATGGCCGCTAATGAAAAAAACATTATTCGCAATTTGTATTTTCCCGCTTTTAATATTTAGCTGCGAATTATTCAATTCAAAGGATTTTGATTTATTTGGAGACTTTTGGGCAGTAAATTTTGTCACCAATAAATTCTACAGAGTTGATGCACATCTGGCTGCGCAAAATGATTTGGTAGAAATTTGGATTGAACAAGGAGCCGATGTCAGCAAGACGCAGGCAATACAAACCGCAAATTATTATCGTGACATTATTTATCCAAGAATGAAAAATTACTTTTTCTGGGAAAAGGATATTAACAATGTACCTATGGACACCATGCAATATGCAAATTTTCTAGTTAATGGTGATGGCAGATTAACCGTTTTACTTTTGGATATTATAGACGGTCATGTACCGGGAGAAGGTTTTATAGGCGGTTATTTTGATCAGACTAATTTTTTTAACAGTGCAAATTCAAACAGGAGAGCCATGATCTATATAGATATAGATCCTTTACAAGTTGGATCAGATTTATTTTATGGAACAATTGCCCATGAAATGCAGCATCTGATGAATTCTGTTACCAATAGCCTGTATATAGCTCAAGGTATTAGAAGCGGCAATATAGAACTCTGGATTAACGAAGGCCTTTCGGAATCTGCTGAATGGGTTGTTCTGGAAAAAACAAACCCACACCGGTTAACTTGGTATAATTTAGACAATACAGGATTAATTTCTCAAGGCAGTACTTTTTTTGTATGGATTAACTATGGAAATACCCCTGGTTCTGTATTAAATGATTATTCCACTGTTTACCTTTTCTTTCAGTGGCTTCGCCTGCAAACAGATAATAATGTTTATCAAAGAATTTTTACTTCACCGTTTACTAATTTTAATGCTGTTATCGATGCGTTAAATGGAACTCCGTTATACGGCAAATCATGGGGGGATTTAATGAGAGCATGGTATGCGGCTAACTTTTTTAATAACCCGGAAGGTAAATATGGCTATGAAGGCGCTCTTAATGTTGTTGCCCCGCTTCCAAAAACCATAGCTACATCTGTTTCCCTTTTTCCTGGAGAAGGGGTTTTTAGCAAATTAAACGGGAATTTCAGCCGGCCAATCGTCCCAAACATCAAATATTCCAGTTTGAATTCATCAGGTGTTGATGCCGATTTTGATTATAATTCAAGTACACTGTTTACTCAAAATATAAACACCAGTATTAGTGGTGTCGCCAGTCCTGGCATGACAACAGGTATACCTCCAGAAAGACCGGATAATCAAACTTCAATTCCCAGCGGACGTTCTTTGCATTCTGCTGCTTCGGAAATTTACGGCCCGCACCGCATTTGCGTGGCAGAGTTACTTGGCCAAAAAAATTAAAAGGAGCCGGAATGCTAACCAAAAAAAGTTTTTTTTCATTCCTGTTTTTGCTGTTTGTAATTCAATTTGTTTTTTCATTTGGAAGCGGAGAAAAAGCCAATATTGTACAGGTAACGGGAGTTGTCCGTCTTGTTGGTTCCAGTCCATTGCCGGAACTGGTTGTTTCCGGCAGCGAACATGAATGGTATGTAATAAGGGAAGAAATAAATAAGCTGCATCATCTGCAGCATCGTACAGTAACCGTAGAAGGCGAAGAAACCGTAACAGAATTGTTTTTTGTAAACGGTATGTCTGCCGGTATCCGCCGCGAACTACGCAATATCAGGATTATCAACATTCATTAATTTGTTATCTGTTATTGCTTCCTGTGTCATTATATCGCACAATTCATTGTATTTATTGCCTGCATGGCCTTTGATCCATTCCCATTTAAGCGGGAATTCGCCTGCCAATGAATCAAGTTCCATCCATAAGTCCTGATTTTTAACGGGCTTTTTATCGCTGGTTCTCCATGAATTGCGTTTCCATGTGTGAATCCATTCCGTGATGCCCTTCTGAACATACTGGGAATCTGTGTAAATGACAGCCTGGCGCGGTAAATCGTTTGTTCTTTTTAGCGCTCGCAATGCTTCGATAACAGCGGTTAGCTCCATCCTGTTGTTGGTGGCTTCTTTTTGCGAACCCTTGTTTTGGGCAATAATCTGTTCGCCCTGAAATGTTTGCAAAACAAAAACATAAGCCCAGCCGCCAGGGCCGGGATTGCCGGAACAGCCGCCATCGGTAAAAATCTTTAACATTTGGTTAATGTTGCCAGCATTACAGCTTTGATCGTGTGCTTCCGGTTTTCCGCCTGATCCCATGCTTTGCTTTGCGGGCCGTCAATTACATCTGCGGTAACTTCCTCGCCCTTTACAGCAGGAAGGCAATGCAGGAAGATACTGCCGCTTTTGCCAGTTTTATCCATCATTTTTTGGTTCACTTGATACGGACTTAAAAGGCGGATTCGCTCATCGCGTTTATCTTCTTCGCCCATGGAAATCCAAACATCGGTGTAAACTGCATCTGCATCTTTTACTGCGTTTATATCGGAGGTAATTGTAATAACCGCTCCTGTCTTTTCCGCCAAAGGAGCGATCTTTTTGAGTAAAACTTCATCGGGATTTAATTCATCCGGTGTTATCACAGTAAAGTGTGTCCCCAATTTTGCGCTTATTACCATAAGAGACCTTGCTACATTGTTACGGCCGTCACCGGCATATACAAGTTTTAGCCCTTTTACATTTCCAAAATTCTCTTCCAGCGTAAGAAAATCCGCCAGAGCCTGAGTTGGGTGGTAAAGATCGGTTAATCCATTGTAGACGGGTACCTGGGAATATTCCGCTAAAATTTCCGCAGTTTCCTGTTTAAAACCCCGGTACTGGATAGCGCTGAACATCCTGCCCAGAACGCGGGCGGTATCCTCCAGAGATTCCTTTGCCCCCAACTGTATATCTGTAGTCGAAAGAAATACCGGATGTCCGCCTTCCTCTCCAAACGCTGTTTCAAATGCGCATCTGGTACGAGTGGAGCGTTTTTCAAAAAGAAGAGCAAGAGTTTTGCCTTCAAAACGGCGGAAAACATTGTTGTTTTTTGCTTCGTTTTTTACTTTTTTAGAAAGTTCCAATAAATATTGAATTTCCTCCGGCGAAAAATCCAGTAATGTCAGCAAGGACCGCCCGAATAATGATATTGACACTTTATTCCTCCATTTTTTTATACAACCAATGGTTATTTATTCTTATATTATAGTATAGCCCCCAAAAAATTAAAAGGAGGAATAAGAGAAATAATATGGCATGTTTTCTTTCCGCATTTAGCTTGATTTTTTCGTTATTGCTTTTGCTTATTTTAATTAGAATAAATGCTGCAAGAAAAAAATCTGATTTGGAAAGCAAATACAAGAGTGCTTTTTTAGCCAATATGAGTCATGAGATTAGAACACCCATGAATACAATTATCGGCATGACAAATATTGGTAAATCAAACAGTGATATTGAACACAAAGATTACTGTTTTTCTAAAATTGATGATGCTTCCCACCATTTATTGGGTATTATTAACAATATTTTAGATATGTCAAAAATCGAAGCAAACAAATTTGATATTATTTCTTGTGATTTCAATTTAGAAAAAATGTTGCAGCGTGTGGTTAATGTTATTAATTTCCGTGTCGACGAAAAAAAACTAAATTTTACTGTATACATAGACCGGTTTATTCCCAAAATACTGGAAGGCGATGAGCAGCGTATAGCGCAGGTTATTACAAACCTGCTTGGAAATGCGGTTAAATTTACACCGGAGAACGGCAGCGTCCATCTTGATGCACGATTAATCGATGAGCAGGATGATGTGTGTAACATTCAATTTTCGGTTTCCGACACAGGTATCGGCGTAAGTTCTTCACAAAAAGACCGTATCTTTAATTCGTTTGAACAGGCCGAAAAAAACACTGTGCGTAAATACGGCGGCACAGGTCTTGGACTTTCAATTTCCAAAAGTATTGTGGAATTAATGGGCGGAAAAATATGGATGTTATCAGAAATAAATAAAGGTTCAACATTTATTTTTACTGTTCCGTTAAAACGCGGTATTCAGCAGTCCAGCGAACTTCTGACTGCAAATGTAAATCTGGATAACATTCGTATTCTGGTGGTAGATGATGACAATGATGTTCTTGATTATTTTAAAGAGATTTCCAACGAGTTTAAGATCCATTGCAGTATCGCAACAAACGCCATAGAAGCGATTCAGCTAATAGAAAAAAATGAAGATTACCATTTGTATTTTATTGACTGGAAAATGCCTGGAATTGACGGTATCGAATTATCTGCAATGATAAAAGCCCGCAGCGAATCAGAAAAATCCATTGTAATAATGATAACCAGCGCTGAATGGACAACAATAGAAAAAGAAGCAAGAGAAGCGGGGGTTAATAAATTTATATCCAAACCGGTATTTCCATCAAGTATTGCAGACATTGTCAGCGAAACAATTGGTATTGATCACAGAAATATAGAAAGTGTTAAAACGGATATTAATGGAATGTTTTTGGGACGCCGCATTTTATTGGTAGATGATATGGAAATTAACCGCCAAATTGTTGCTGCACTGTTAGACCCAACTCAAATAGAAATTGATAACGCAGAAAATGGAAAAGAAGCGATACAGATGTTCCTGGGGGCTCCCGGCGTATATGATCTTATCTTAATGGATATACAAATGCCGGAAATGGACGGTTATGAAGCAACACGTTACATAAGAGGATTAAATTTACCGCAGGCAAAGCAAATCCCCATCATTGCAATGACAGCCAATGTTTTTCGTGAAGATATCGAAAAATCCCGGAAAGCCGGAATGGATAATCATCTTTGTAAACCGTTAGATAATGACGATGTCATCCACATGCTGAGTAAATACTTAAGTACAAACTAACACCTAAAAGTTAGTCTTTGTATCGGAGAGGGGCCGAACTTTAAAATGGCTTCTTTGTGTGATTTTGTTGGATAACCTTTGTGTTTTTCGTAGCCGTACAACGGGTACAGTTGCGCCATTTTTTCCATATATAAATCACGTTCATGTTTGGCAACGATTGAAGCTGCCATTACCTGGACAATTTTTCCATCGGCCTTTACCACTGCCTGGCAAGGGACATTCAGGTTGGGCACAAAAGTACCATCAACAATGACAGTTACATTGATATCTGTTTTTTTAATCATGTCCTCAAAAGCGCGTTTCATCGCCAGCAGCGATGCCTGCAAAATGTTTAGCTCATCAATTTCTGTATGCGAAGCCCACCCAACGCCAAAAGCAAGCGCTTGCAAACAGATTATTTGGTGTACTTCTTTGCGGCGAAGCGCTGTCATTTTTTTTGAATCATTCAGCAGCTCTACAGGAAATCCTTCGCCAAGAATTACCGCAGCAGCACAAACAGGTCCAGCCAAAGGCCCGCGCCCCGCTTCATCAATTCCGCAAACCAGCATTCCTGGTTCCATTCCTAATTGTAAATTAGCTGAAGCGCTGCACGCAATTCAGGATCTCGCTTAAAGTAATTTTCTTCCAGTTCATTTTGTGTAAGCCCTACAAGTTCATGACTCATATAATGTATCCACATTGCTTCATCATCGATCGATAAATCATGTTTGCGGCACCAGTAATCTGGTTGAAAGACAAGCTGTTCTTCTTTATCTGTAAAATATTTATAATCGTGAACAGCAATTTTTAAATCATTACGCGGAATTCCTTTGTCAACAATGATTTTTGCAAGATGGTTAATTGTTTTTCCTGAATCAAAAATGTCATCTACCAAAAGTATTTTGTCTCCCACACGCAGATGATCCGGCGAATAGGTCCAGCCGTCAACAATAACTTTATCGGCTTTTGCAACATCTGTGTAGGAACGCGCAACAACCGCAGCATAATAAACAGGACGCTCTTTTTTGCGGACAATTTTAAAGTACTCGCTTATAACATTGCCCAGTTTTGCGCCGCCTCTTAACGATACATAAATTACATCGGGAATAAATCCTTCGGTGTAAATCTGGTGTGCCAATTTAAGAGCATTATCACGCTCTACATCAAATTGCAAAAATTCTTTTTTCATGTACGACTCCTTTTTTTTGATGGACGGAAAAACCCAAAAAAACTGCCGCACAATCCGCCGACAATATGTGCAAATTGCGAAATATTATTGTTTTCGGAATTAAAAACATCCAGAAACTGTACTCCAAGGTAAAGGATTAAAACAAGTATGAACGTTAAGGGGATTTCGCCTCTGGAAAAATTTGTAAACGACGATAAAAGAATCATCATAAATACAACACCGGAAGCGCCCATGAGTGCGCTGTTGAAAAAAAGCACATTCAAAATTCCTGTAACAAATGCAGTAACAACTATCATTAAAAGGATATTTTTTGAACCATAGTTCTCTTCCAGCATGGGACCAATTAAAAGTATGAGCGTAAAATTGCTGATCAAATGAGTCCAGTTAACATGACCGCAAATATGAGTGAACAGTGTTACAATATTTCTTATGTTTAAAATGCTAAAATGACTTCTACCGGGAACCATGAACCATACATGATTAAGATTCAAAAGCCACTTTTCCGACAAAAACATTATAAGTGCGCATAACAAAGTGAACGTTAACACAGTAGGGGCATTATACTTTAATCTCATGTAAAATCCTTTATCTGGATTTCTACCGGACAATGATCCGAACCTGTAACATCCGGCCTGATAATTGACGATTTTACATTTGGCAAAAAATCTTTATTTACGCAATTATAATCGATTCTCCAGCCAACGTTTTTTTCACGGGCGCTGCCCATATATGACCACCACGTATAACAGCCTGTTTTTTCCGGGTTAAAATGACGAAAAGTATCCACATGGCCTGCCGCCAGAAATTTTGTCATCCAAGCACGTTCTTCGGGCAGGTAACCCGCACTGTTTTCGTTTGCCTTTGGACGGGCAAGATCAATTGGAGTATGCGCAACATTAAGATCGCCGCACAGTATAAAGTGCCGTCCTTTTTTTACAATTGAATTACAGAGTTTTAACATGGCGTCATTAAAGGCAAGTTTATAATCAATCCTTTTTCGTTCCGGCTGTGAATTGGGAAAATACGCAGCAATTAAAGAAAAATCCCTGTAATCTGCGATAAGGACACGGCCTTCATCGTCAAACTCCGGTTTGCCAAGAAAACGCACGTCCTGCGGCTGCACCTTTGTATATATCGCCACCCCCGAATAACCTTTCTTTTTTTTGGAACTTGCCCAAAAAGAGGAATAAGATGTCCCTGGCGGATTTATAAATTTGTCAGAAAGTTGAGCAGGCTCGGCTTTGGTCTCGTTTAAGCATATAATGTCGGGGTCGTCTTTTTTTAACCATTCAAAGAAACCCCGTTTTTCTATAGCACGGATTCCATTAACATTCCATGAAACAATTCGCATGGCTGGTATTATGTCATTAAATAACTTTTTTCGCAATCCACTTGTTATTTAACCATCTTTTTGTAAAAAACAAACCGCGAAAAAAGAAGTCGGCGCCCATTGCTACATATACCCCAGCCGGCCCAAACCCCAAAGGAAAAACCAATACAAACGCCAGGCAAACCCTGATAAACCACATGGTACAGGCGGCAACAACCATGACATAACGGGCATCTCCTGCAGCTTTTAGCGCATTTGGAAGTACGAATGACGAGCACCAGAATAATGTTGATGTTACACAGTGAATACGCAGGAATATCATGCACATCTGGTGGGCTTCATGCGAAAGATTAAAAATACTGATCAGTGGATTCATAAAAACAAATATATTTATATTGATAAAAAGATAAGTTACATAAGAAAGAATCATGATTTTTTTTGTATAACGTTTTGCTGCAAGATAATCGGCAGCTCCAATACATTGACCAGCTACAATCAAGAGCCCCATGCCAAAACCGCTGCCAGGCATAAATGCAAGCGAATTGATTGTTGCCCCCACAGCGTTAGCCGCAATAGCAGCAGTTCCAAACATGGTAAAGATTCTTGTTACAAGGATTTTTCCAATCTGGAACATTGATGTTTCAAGCCCGCTTGGAATTCCTATGTTAAGAATACGTTTTATCATTTTTGGTTCTAATTTAATGTTTTTTAACCCATACAAATTGATTATTCTGGTTTTATCCCTCATTAAAAGACGAATCAATAATAAAGCAGTAATTGCCCGTCCAATAAGTGTTGAGATTCCCGCTCCTGCAACGCCAAATTTAAAAACATAAATAAAAAGGGCATTTCCTCCAATATTTAAAATATTTAATAAAATGACGGTTAACATCGGTACTTTTGAGTCACCTGTACTCCGGTATATGGCGGCAGCAGAAGTATATAACGAAAGAAACGGGTACGAAAGAGCCATAAATAAAAAATAGGTCACCGAAGACTGCATTACATCACCGGTTATATTTCCATAAACAACACTTAAGATTTGGCGGCGTGTAAATATGGTAAGGAACATCAATACAATGGATATGGCAAAAGTAATGTAAACAAGCTGCCTTGCAGAACAGGACGCATTTTTTTCATCTTTACGCCCGATGTACTGGCTTGCCACGACACAACCGCCCGTTGCTATTGCATTTAAAGCTGTGATAATCAAAAAGTTGATGGATTCAACCAGTGAAATGCCCGACATTGCATGTTCACCAACAGAGCTAACCATCACCATGTTTACTACACCCATCATTACTATAAGGAGTTGTTCAACAACTAACGGCCAAAGCAGGGTAAATAACCGCTTATTACTCCAAATCACAGGTGCAGGAGCTAAAGGTGTATCCAAAGGAGAGCTGCTGATTTCCTGAGTAATTTGCATTATATTTGCCATTGTCGTAAATATATTGGAAAGTTACTGAAGATACTAGCACTTGACATTTGCCTGAATATCCATTAATTTTAGGTAAATACGGCGCCGTACCCAAGTGGTAAGGGAGCGGTCTGCAAAATCGTTATGCATCGGTTCAAATCCGATCGGCGCCTTTTAATATGGATGACCCATCGCCTATTATATATTCGTATCACCTTCCTCTGGTTATTTCGTTAATTGTATTGTTGGGTTTTTCCGCTTTTTTTTCCGCTTGCGAAATGGCTTTTTCTTCCCTTAATCGCATCAAATTAAAGAAACTTGCAGAAAAAAGCAGAAGGGCGCGGCTGGCGCTTAAAATGCTTGAGACTTATGACAAGGTGCTTTCTACCGTACTAATCGGAAACAATGCAGTAAATGTGGCTGCATCCGCTTTGGCAACAGTGCTGCTCATTGGCATTTTTGGGACAACAGGTGTAAGTTTAGCAACTTTGATGATGACTGTAATACTAATGCTTTTTTGCGATATTTCTCCAAAAGTTATTGCAAAGGAAGCGCCGGAATTAACCGCACTTAGAGCTGCGCCGCTTTTGCGTTTTTTTGTTTTTATACTTACTCCAATTAATTATTTGACAACCGTATGGAAGAAATTTCTTATGATAATTTTTCCAGTCAAAATTGATCGCAGCACAACTCAAGGCGAACTTTTAACGTATGTAGAAGAAGTCCGTCATGGCGGAGCCATTAATATTAACGAAGAACAAATGATTCGTCAGGTGATTGAATTTGATGATCTTAAAGTTTCCGGAATTTACACTCCGCGTATTGATGTGGCTTCCATTTCCAGTGGAAGTACAATCCAGGAAATCGACCAAAAATTTATCGAAACAGGATTTTCCCGCCTCCCTGTTTATCAGGATACTATCGACAATATTACAGGAATTATTTTATTAAGGGACTTTTACCAGGAAGTGATGAAAGGCACAAAAACATTCCCGCAAATAATTAAACCGGTTATTTTTGTTACTAAAACCATCAAGATTGGAAAGTTGTTAAAAACGCTGCAAAAAAAACAATCTCACATGGCAGTTGTTGTGGACGAACAAGGCGGTACGCTGGGTATTGTTACCATCGAGGACATTATAGAAGAGCTTGTCGGCGAGATTTGGGATGAACATGATGAGGTAATTGAACCTGCAAGAAAAGAAAAAGACGGCAGCTGGATTGTACTTGGCAGCCTGAATTTTAAAGATATGCTGGAAGCCATTAACGCTGAACCAAAAAACAGTGAATTCCCTGACACAACTGTAGCAAACTGGATTATGGAAACGCTTGGCAGATTACCGCAAACAGGTGAAATATTAAATTGGAATTATCTTATATTAGAGGTATTGAATGTTGTAAAACAAAGGGTAACGGAAGTAAAAGTTACTTGTACAAATCACATAAATTTAGGGTATAATGATGGTGGTACGCAATGAATAGAAAAATACAAAGACATTTGGTTTTAGCGCTTGTGGGCTTGCTGTTTATTGTACTTGCTGTAAGCGTAAATATTACAAAGGCGAACAGCATGGATCACATGAAACTGCTTAGTGAAAGCATAAAATCAAATTTAATTTCCATTTCTATTGCCGCCCGCAATCTTATTGACATTGAAAAATTTTATTCCTATAACAGTATCGAGGATATCTATGCGGATATCGAGGCATACGAGGAAACCCACAACAATTTGCGTTCTCTGTACGAAATGGCCGGCGCAACATTTGTCTACGCACTAAAACGGATAGACGATTCTTACTATTTTATTTTTGACACCGATCCGGAAAACTTAACCATCGAAGATATCTTTATTGTTTATGATGATATATCGTATGTGCATTTTGACGCTTTTAATGGCAATTATTCTGCAGGTATCATGAATGTGGTGGATCAATGGGGGAGTTATAACACCGGCGCAATTCCAATTTGGAGAGACGGAGAAATTATCGGTATAGTCAGCACCGATATAGAAGATGAATATATCCGGGCAAGCAAAAAAGCCGCAACCCGTAACACTGTAAGCCTAATTGTTCTGTTAACAATGGTTATGGTTGCCAATATTATTATCATAAGCAATCTTATCATAAGCCCATTAAGAAAACTTACAGACAGTGTGTCCAAAACCAGCATCGACACAGGCATTATTTACGGCGAAGACAGAAAAGATGAAATTGGTGAACTGGCGCGCAAGATTCACACAATGACAAGCGACTTGGAATCTACAATAAAAAAAGCTCAAGCAGCCAGCGAAGCAAAAAGTTCTTTTTTGGCAAACATGAGCCACGAAATACGGACACCCATGAATGCGATTATTGGAATGACCAATATCGGAAAATCGGCACACAGCATGGAAAGAAAAGATTATGCGCTGGGAAAAATCGAAAGTGCGTCAACTCATCTTCTTGGTATTATCAACGATATACTTGATATGTCAAAAATCGAAGCAAACAAACTGGAGCTGTATCACGAAACATTTGTTTTTGAAGAACTGTTAAAAAAAGCCATTAATATAATTATTTACCGAATAGTCGAAAAACACCAAAAGTTTAGTTTGTACATTGACGAGAAAATTCCGCAATTTGTAATCTCTGACGAAAAAAGGCTGGCGCAGGTAATAACAAATCTGCTTTCCAATGCAGTAAAATTTACACCGGAACACGGCATGATAAGCCTAAATACTAAATTGCTAAAAAACGAAAATGACACCTGTGTAATTCAATTTAGCATTTCCGATACTGGTGTAGGTATCAGCGAAGAACATCTAGCCAGATTGTTTAATCCCTTTGAGCAGGCCGAAAGCAGCATTACGCGAAAATACGGAGGAACCGGGCTTGGGCTTACCCTGACAAAACGCATTGTAGAATTGATGGGCGGCAGTATTTTTGTTTCTTCCGTAGTTAATGAAGGTTCTACTTTTACCTTTACGATCAAGATAAGAAACTCATGCAAAACAGTTGATGCTCGCCCGCTTTCTGCCAGCATAATTGATATGGAAGATATCAAGATACTCATTGTTGATGACGATGAGGATATCCGTGACTATTTTGTTGATATTGCAATGCGTTTTAATATAAAGTGCGACACAGCCGCAAATGGCGATGAAGCTATTGCTTTGCTTAAAAACGGAAATGTCTACGATATATATTTTGTCGACTGGATGATGCCCGGCATGAACGGCATAGAACTTTCGCAGCACATTAAACAAATTGATAAAGAAAAACAGCATTGTGATGTTTCTACAATTATAATGATATCTTCGGTTGAATGGCAGCATATAGAATCCGATGCAAAAGATGCCGGAGTAGCCGGATTTTTGCCAAAGCCCATTTTCCCATCTGATTTTATTGATTGTGTTAAAAAATGTTTTGGTATTGATTTATTGCAAAAAGGAAATGACGAAAAGTTTGAAAAGGCGGACAGTTTTTGGGGATACCGTGTGCTTCTTGTCGAGGATATAGAAATAAACCGCGAGATTGTGACTGCCCTGCTTGAACCAACCTTTTTGGAAATTGACTGTGCAGCTAACGGCGCTGAAGCAGTAAAAATGTTCAACAAATCTCCAGAAAAGTACAATATCATTTTTATGGATCTTCAAATGCCGGAAATGGACGGCTACGAAGCAACACGTATGATCAGATCGCTGGATCATGAAAAAGCAAAATCAATTCCCATCATTGCAATGACTGCAAATGTATTTAAAGATGATATAGAAAATTGCTTTGCAGCTGGAATGAACGACCATATAGGAAAACCTCTGGACTTTGGTATGGTTTTAAATATACTAAGACAGTATCTTTTTAAACAAAAACCCGTTATAGACAGACGATTAAAAAACCGCCGCAAGGAAAGAGATGACAGACGCCAGAAACCAGACAGGCGGATTGAAGAAAGAAGAAAACGATGACAACAACATGTTGACAAATTAATAAAAATCTACTACATTTGCATGGGAGAAATTTATACTGTCTCCCGGCAAAAGGGAGGCAACATGCCAATTAAGTTCCGAAGTGGGGAGTGCATTCCCATGGAGATGCACAAAGTACGAATGGTTCAGCCATTGAACCTTTTACCCGTGGAAGAAAGGGTAAAGGTTTCACAGGAAGCAGGAAACAATACCTTTTTATTCAAAAATCGCGATGTATTCCTTGACATGCTGACAGACAGCGGCGTTAATGCCATGAGTCAGGCGCAATACGCCGCCATGATGAATGCCGATGACTCCTATGCAGGTTCAGAAACTTTTTACAGGCTGGAAGAAGCGCTTAAAGAGGTTTTTGGTACCCCGTACTTCCTTCCAACACATCAAGGCAGGGCATGTGAAAACATCATTAGTCAAACATTTATAAAACCTGGCCAGTCTGTTTTAATGAACTACCATTTCACCACAACAAAAGCGCACATTATGCGAAATGGCGGAAAAGTTATCGAAATCATCAAAAAAGAAGGGCTTGAAACAACCAGTGAATTGCCTTTTAAAGGTGATCTTGATCTCGATACATTGCGCCAGGAAATAAAAACAGCCGGAGCCGAAAACATTGCTTTCCTGCGAATCGAAGCAGGTACAAACCTCATAGGCGGGCAGCCAGTTTCGATGGCAAATATGCGCGAGGCTGTCAAAATCGCAAAAGATGCCGGAATCCTGACTGTTTTTGATGCGTCTTTGCTGTCCGATAATCTGTACTTTATTAAGGTGCGCGAAAAAGAATTTGCGGATAAAATGCCTGTAAACAAATGTTTAAACGACATAACATTGGAATTGGGCAAATTGTTTGATATCACATATTTTTCGGCGCGTAAACTTGGCTGTGCGCGCGGCGGCGGAATCATTACAAATCGCGAAGACCTATACAATGCGATGATCGGGCTTGTACCGCTTTATGAAGGTTTTTTAACCTACGGCGGCATGTCTGTACGCGAAATGGAAGCGCTGGCAGTTGGTCTTAGGGAAAGCCTGGACTTTCATGTTGTTGAACAAACCCCGATATTTGTGGAAGCGTTTGTAAGAGAGCTGCTTGCAGCAAAGCTCCCTGTTGTAACGCCTGCAGGAGGACTTGGCTGTCACGTAAACGCCATGGAGTTCTGCGATCATTTGCCGCGGGAGTTATACCGCGCAGGCGCTTTGGCAGTTGCCTTGTTCATAGCAAGCGGAGTTCGCGGAATGGAACGCGGCACTGTAAGCGAAGAGCGCAATGCAGACGGCAGCGAACGTTTTGCGGAAATGGAACTCCTGCGTCTTGCAGTGCCAAGGCGTGTGTTCAGTTTGTCACAAATCAAATACGCCGCCGACAGGCTTGTCTGGCTGCACGAAAACCGGCATCTAATTGGAGGTTTAAAGTTTACATTCGAGCCAAAGATACTGCGTTTTTTCTTTGGCAAGCTAGAACCGGTATCCGACTGGCCGCAGAAGCTGGCAGAAAAATTCAGAAAGGACTTTGGCGATAGTTTGTAGCTGGTGGTTTCACTGAGCGCCGGAAATTGTCACTCCATCTATACAACACCACGGCAGCACACTATAACCGCTAAAGCAGCGTTCTTGCGACATATCTATTTTTTCAAGAACATCGATAATGTTGAACGATACCATAGTTTCTTTTATCGCGCCGGTTACCGCACCATTTTCGATCAAAAAACTGTTTTTGGCAACACCGGATATATCTCCGCTGGGTCCGGGGGATGCGCCGGAAAAACGGTTAAGCAGTATCCCCTTATCGATGCCCTTAATCATTTCATTAAGCGGTGTATTACCCGGTTTTACTTCGATATTCCCAAAAGCGTTATTTAACGCGCGGGGTTTACCTGTCTTGCGGCTGCCGTAAAGGGAAAGCGCAAAAGATTTTAGTATTCCATCGCGGATAAAGTCCATGTCTTTGCTTTCATAGCCGTCTGGAGTAAAACGCTCTGCGGCAACGATACTGGGATGAAGAGGAGAAGCACGAAAGGTTAAACAGGAACCAGCTACCTTTGTTTCAAGCGCATCTTTCCAACGGCTTGTTCCATCGATGAGAGAACCCTCAGAAAGGAAACAATCTATGATCGTTCCCCATATCATGTCATTACAAGCGGGCGTTACAATGACTTTGCCAACGAATTTGTCTTCTACCATGCGTGGTTCAAGAGACTGCTCAGATTCACCTAACAATGTACGGTGCATGTCTAAATCCATGAATGGCCTTGAAAGGCAGGCAAATAGCGCTCCATAAGTGTTAAACGATGATGATTTTTCTCCATCCTTGGCAGAGAACATGGTTCCTATCTGGTAATATTCCGTGTTTTTGTTAAACTCTACGCCATTGGAGTTTACATAAATTGTTTGGCCGCTGTTAAAATCCGTTGTCAGGTTTTCCATTACTATTTTTGGATATTCGTCTTTGAGCTGTTCTATAAAATCTTTTGTTCTGGAAAAAAGTTTGTCTATATCGCCGCCGCCGGCGCTCTGATCAAAACATTTGTTCTCGATTTTTTCGGCAATATCTTCGGCTTCATCCGGCAATGCAGAAGAAGCAAGAGTTAAACAATCTGCCACAGCTTGATCTATAGAAGACTTATCAAGTTTGTTTATTTTTGCAATCCCTTTTCGATTATCTTTTATTACTTTAAGAATCAACTCGTCATTAAAAAGCGTCCGCATTAAAGAAAATTTGTTGGCTTCTGCATTTAATTCGTCTTTTCTGCCGCGGCTTACTTTGCAGGCAGCTTTATCTGCACCGGCTTTTTTTAATGTTTCAAGTGTGTATTGTGCAATTTCATTGCTTGCAATTTCATTATGTGTCATATTCATCTGCCTCCTATATTGATATCACAGCGAATGGCAGGGCCGCCCATGCCAACAGTCATGGCTTGTTTTTTGCCGCAAAAGCCGCTGCAATCCCAGACCATGTCATCGGAAACCATATCTACGGTTTTTAACATTTCAAAGGCAACGCCGGAGATTGTCGTTTCGCGGATTGGCCTGCCCAGTTTTCCGTTTTTAATTTCGTAACCCAGATCAACCGAAAACATGAACTCGCCTGTGGTATCCGCCTGGCCGTTACCTGTCTTTACAAGATAGTAGCCGTCATCGATGCTTGTTATCATGTCATCCAACTTGTTTTTTCCGGGCAGGATTACTGTATTACGCATACGGATAAGAGGTTCGTCGGAAAAGTTAAACGCCCGTGCATTACCTTGTGGTTTTACGCCAAAATGCTGCGCCGTCTCTTTTGAGTGCAGGAAACTTTTTAAGATGCCGTTTTGGATAAGAACAACGTCTTCTGCGGCAGTTCCTTCATCATCGACATAAACAGGAAGCGGACATGGTTCCCCAAAAGCCGTATGCGCAAAATCGACCATCGATACAAGCTCGCTGGCTACCTGTTTTTCCAGATTGTGCCCTGCAACAGAGCCGCCCAAAACAAGGTCGGCCTCGACAGTATGTCCCACAGCTTCATGTGCAAGTATACCTGCAAGGTCGGGGTGCAGTACGCATTTACGCAGCCCTGCATTTGAGAAAACTCCTTCTCGCTTGTGCATGAGCATTTCATAAAGTTTATCAAGTTCTGCACCAAGCAATGTTGGATCAGAAAAGTGAACGTTAAATTTGCCAAAGCCGCCGAATCGCTGTAAAAGTTCTACAGGAATACCGTCATCTGTTTCGGCGGTCATGAATACATAAACCAAACTGCGCGGCTGATAAAAATGATGGTCTGCTCCATCGCTTACAACAAGCAGTTTTTCTATATCCAGACAATTAGCGACAACAGTACGGCTTGTAAGTTTTTTATATTTACCGGTTATTAAACTGTCCAGAGCTTTTGCATAATCAATTAAAAAGCTTTGAGATATATCATCTGCGGGTTTTGTTTTGAGCTTAAAATTATCCAGCCCTTGCTGGATTTGCGCACGGGGAAGCGGCGGCATATTTTTGTTTACATACTTGTCCATGAAAGCTGCGTTATCCGTTGCAGCTGCAAGAATACTTTTAATGCTTTCGCTGGAATACTCAGCGCCGGAGGCAAAACCATAAGTGCCTCCCCGGTACACACGGGCACAAACGCCTCCTTCACAACTTTGCACATTTGTTACCATGTTTCCTGCAAGAAAAGCCACTTGTTTTGTGGTATTTGTTTGCGCACGTAGTTCTGTATAATCCTTAAACGAATCTTTGTGGGAAGTTAATAAATCGATAAGCATTTTTACTCCTTGTGTGAAAAAATAATTAACGCATTTTCCAGCTGGACTCTTGGGTCTCCGCCTCTTCTGGTAACTGCTTTTGCTGCGGCGATAAAGGCAGGAAGATCGCTGCCTGAACGTTCGTATAAAAGTTCAAAAAAGTCATCTTCTGCATGGTAAAGCCTGAAAAGTTCAAAGTATGCATTGTTAACCGGCAGATCCAAAAATTCACGGTACTTTTCGCTGGTAAAAAGATTTTCGTATTCAAAGTCAAAACGCTCTTTAAATGCGTTAATAATTCGTTCTTTTTCCAGCAGTATTTTTGCTCTGCCAACATCAGAGGAATATAGTTCATCCAGCTCTGCAATCAATTCCTGGACAAAGTTTACAAAATTCTGGCTGTCTGTTATACCCGTTAGCATTTTCTGGTATTCTTGCGAATCAAGACCATAACGCTTTTCCATAAATAACCGTGCGCCTTCGGTGCCGGTAAATTGAGCCAGTTCTTCGTTAAATTGGATTTGCCCTTTTATAAATACGGTAGCATGAACAAGTTCATGAATGATAAGTTCTGCAAGCCTTTCCGGCGGATAGTTACGCATAAACGAAAAAAGAGGATCATTAAACCAGCCAAGTGTGCTAAAAGCATCCACCGGGCGCACCCAAACATCCAAATCCCTTTTTTCCAGCCTTCTTTGTTCTTTACGCGCTCCATCGACATTAAAAAAACCTTTGTAAGGCAGCCTGCCAACAATGAGATACAACCATTCGTGGCGTCGAAAAGAATCCTTTGCAGAAGCGGAAACCACAGCTGCCAGGTAATCGCGGTTTAGCTCTACTATTCGGGTATAGCTCTTGCTCATCGTAAGCCCCAGCTCTTCTCCGGCAAAAGCGCGAATTTCCCCTACAAGACGTATAAAGTCCTCGTCATCTGTATCTTCCAGGGGAACAGCCCGGCACAGATAACCCAGCATGGTTACGCCCTGTTTTACTGTATAACAGCCGGAAAACACCCAACAAACAACAAAAAATGAGGCAACAAGGGAGACAAGCACTAAAAATTTGATTTTTTCCAAGAACATTTGCATAAGTTATACCTCTGGCTACCTCTATTGCATATTATCAGTGTTTATTCTATTATAGCAAAGTGGTTTTCGTCAATTTGAAAAACATAGACTTTTTGATTATAATTCATATTATAGAACAAGTGATTAGGAGAACAGTATGACAAGACCGGTTACATTATTTTCTGGACAATGGGCCGATATGCCCTTTGATAAATTTTGCGAAAAAGCAAAAGCCTTTGGCTATGATGGGGTTGAAATTGCCTGTTGGGGCGGCCATCTGGAGCTAAAAAAAGCGGCAACCGATGCTGCTTATGTAGAAGAAAAAAAGAAAATCCTGGCAAACAACAACCTTAAAGTGTGGGCAATTGGAACTCATTTAATAGGCCAATGCGTTGGCGACAATTCCGATCCGCGTCTTAACGGGTTTGCCCCCTCGAATCTTGCAGGAAAACCGGAAGATATTCGTAAATGGGCTATTCAGGAGATGAAATATGCGGCAGCCGCAGCCAAAAATTTAGGCGTAAAACTAGTGACTGGATTTATGGGCAGCCCAATTTGGGCATACTGGTATTCGTTCCCTCAAACCACTGAACAAATGATAAACGACGGCTTCAAAAGAATTGCCGATCTTTGGTCCCCCATTTTTGATGAATTCGATAAAAATGGCGTAAAGTTTGCCCTGGAAGTGCACCCTACAGAAATAGCCTTTGACTTTTATACAGCCGAACGGCTCCTTAAAGAATTCAAAAACCGCAAAACGCTGGGTTTTAATCTGGATCCTTCTCATTTGATTTGGCAGGGAGTAAACCCAGGTATTTTTGTCCGGGAATTTTCTTCAAAGATACTCCATATCCACATGAAAGACGCTGCGGTAACCCTGGATGGCAAAGCAGGAATACTAGGTTCATTCCTTACATTTGGCGATGTCAAACGTGGATGGAACTTCCGTTCATTAGGTCATGGCGACGTTGATTTTGAAAACCTAATCCGTGAACTCAATGCGATTAATTACAAAGGCCCGCTATCGGTAGAATGGGAAGATTCTGGAATGAACAGAGAAATTGGCGCAAAAGAATCCTGTGAATTTGTCAGAAACATAAACTTTTCACCATCAGATATAGCTTTTGACGATGCGCTGAAAAAAGATTGATTAAGGGGTGATTAACTCAGCGGCGAGAGTGCGTAGTTGAATTGTGGGCGATTAACTCAGCGGCGAGAGTGCTACCTTCACACGGTAGAAGCCACTGGTTCAAGTCCAGTATCGCCCACAATTCAACTTGTTTTAACGTTACAATTAATAATAAAGCGCCTTGTAAGCTGCCGCTACGCCCAGTACTCTTTTGCCGTAATCCCTTGTTTCGTATATCGGCACGGATTCTACAAATAAGTCTACAGGCAATGTAGCTGTAGTCCACCAGCGGCGTACACGAGTCTGCCCGCCGTTATACGACATTAACGCAAGCATTTCGTCTCCATTAAATCTGCCAATAAGATGATTCAGATAATACGAACCAATATAGACATTCAAAAAAGGATCGGTTAAATCCAGTGAGTTTTCGGGGCCGTAAAAATCAGGGCCTCCTGAACGGCGAATTCTGTCAGCCATATCACGCGCAGTTGCCGGCATGAGCTGAGCCAACCCTGTTGCTCCTGCACGGGAAACAACAGCGCTTTGGAATGCGCTTTCTGTGCGTATAAGCGCAAAAAGAGTATACGGAGTTATGCCGAATTCTTTTGCTTTTGCCTCTACTAATTCCAAATAGGCCTGCGGAAACAGCAATTCCAAATCCCGCCTTTCTCTGGTATAACCGTCTCTGTTAATGTAAAGAGAAACTAGCCGCATGACTTGAATGTACATTCCTGCTTTAGAAAGCGCCTGTGCTGTACCGCGTAATTCTTCTATAGTCATTTCACTTTCCATCATTCTGATATAAGGAATGGCAAGGTCTTTTGCATCATTGTTAAAAAAACCAAGAATAAATTCCAGTTTAGGCGAAGGTTTGGACACACTGTTGTTCTCTAACATTGTTTCAAAAAACGGCAATCCCAATGCAGATGCGCTTTGCAGCCGGTAATAAAGGGATTGGATAAAGATATCGTTGCTTGAGTAATATGCAATATGCGCAAAATATAACGGATCGGCCAATCTGGATCCAATTTGATTTACATTAAGAAAACCTTCTTCTATTAGGCGGGTTACTACCCATGCAAATGCCGCTTTTGGAACATTGGCATTACTGCCCTTGAGCAGCTCAAATGTACGATAAATATTTATCCAGTCATTCGCAGAAACAAGCCGGTGTAAAAATCTTTCCATAATTGTATTAAATGTACTAACCCTGTTCCATTGTGGAATAAATTCCTCTAAACGATTGATAAAATTCCGGGTGGAGCCGCTTGCTGACATATCCAGGATGTACCAGATGCAGGCATCCAGTTGTGCTTCGTCTGGAGAATCCTTTGTTTTGGCAAGAGAAAGAGCTCTTTCAAAGAGTGAAATTCCCTGTTCATTTAACCCCTGGCTGGAGCTGCCCAAACGCTGCGAAATTCTTGCGGCAAAAAAAATGAGCCCGTAACGCAGATCGTTCAACAAGTCTTTGTTAATGGAGTTTTCATTTTGCAGCTCTGTCTCCCACTGTAAAAAAAGATAAAGTCCTTCGCTGCCCGACTGTGTATATTGAAAAGCCCTTCCCAAATCATTTATAAGGTTTGGGTATTCGATAAATATTTGCGGTATTTGCAAAGGCCAACTGCGGGCAGCAGGCTCATTAATATTAGGTTCCATAAAACCGCGGAAAAAATCCAGCGCTTCATTGTATCGCAGCCTGTTAACAGCATGATGCCCTTGAATTGCAGAAGTTTCTTTTTCCGAAAAAACCAACTGCCGTTTTTCACATTCTCTTAAAACAAAAAGCCTGGCTTCGTTAAAAGACGGCGTATTTAGGTCAAACCCAAGAAGAAAAGAAAGCGCTTTTTCTTTGCTTAAATTGTTTGTTGTCTCAAAAGCCGCTGCCCAAAAACCGTGAGCTTCCCGGCGGACAAGCATCATGGTCTTTGGAGAAAGTTCATTTCCCTGCGACATTAAAACAGAAAGCTCTTCGGATGCTGCCCGTCTGATATACTCATTTGTGCAGGAAAGTGCTTTTTCAAAGTGCGTTATTTTTGTTTCGATTTCATAGTCTAACAGCCCTAGATAAAAATCATTTCTCATCACTTGTACAGAAGAACAAGAGGTAATGAGAAAAAATAGGCATAACAGACAACGAATCATTACATTAGTTTCTTGGCGGAATACGGATAGTTCTGCCTGAAATAATTAAATTCGGGTTTCGAATATTATTATGTCTTGCGATTCTTGGGTAAAGCCAGGGATTACGATAAAATGCTTCAGAAATATCCCATAATGTATCACCCCATTGTATTCTGTAACTCACGCCTTCTCTGGGAATTGTTGCAGGAACATTATAGGATGCAACAGGCGGATTACGCCGTCTTGTGGTATCCTGTGGCCTGTGCGGCGGCGGGGTGACAGGAGCCTGAATAACAGGCACTGGTTCTGGTTCTTTCTGAACAGGAGGTTCTTCAAACACAGGCACTGGTTCTGGTTCTGGTTCGATAACGGGTTCCGGCTCTCTTTCGATCACTGGTACAGGGACTGGTTCAATTTGGGATTCTTCCACTGTTTGGACTATTGCCGGTCTATCAACATTGGAATAAAAAACATTCATTCCTCCAAACAAGAATAACCACGCCGCAAGCAGCCCCAAAAGAGCCAATAAACCAAGCAGAATGAAAAGCCAAATTGGTTTGGACTTTGGTTCTTTCTCCCGGATTGAACTAGCAGCATTATACAGACCTGATGGCGGCTCTTCATTAGTTTCCAGTTCAAAATCAGGAAGTTCTACATCACGAGAAGTTTCATCTATAGATTTTAGTGAAACAGTCAATACATAATGCTCTCCGCTGGAGCCTGTATCAATGTCTACAGCTTCTGCAATTATTTCATCATTTTCGTTGGATGAAATTACCATTTCGACAGATGGTTCTCCCTTTGGTTTTGGTTTGATATTTTCTACAACAAGACTGCCAATATACAGAGCATCCGTCATAGTATTGGCGGTGCTTCTGTAAAGGTCAATTTGAACGCTGGGCTGATTGTCATGAACAGTTGTAAGAATCAATCTTTTCTTTAAAAGGGAATTCTCCTCTAATATGGGGTAGAATTCACCGTTGGCGATCTTAATACCAATATTTGATGCCATTGGAATTGCTCCTTAATTTGTTGATACAATATATTATCATAATTATCGGCATTGTGGTAAAAAAAATCATAAAATTTACCGATAATGATATATGAATCCTATAGTAATTGGAATAATTGCCCTTGTTTTAGTAGCCAGTATTTTCCTGTTTTTAATGGGCCGCAAACAAAAACTGCCTCTTGGCAGTAGTAAACTGGCAAAAGATCGAGAAATTGCTCTAAAAGAAGCAAATAAACTGCTTGATCAGAATCCCAAAGACCCACAAGCGCTCCATATTGTCGCCAGTGTTTATTTTGATGATAACGATTGGGATAGAGCAATGAAAGCATACGAAACGCTGACAGACATTATATCAGCAAGTCCTGTTGCAGGTATCGATAAATTCGAAGTGTTCCTACGCTACGGTCTTTCGGCTCGCAGGCTCAATTTGTTAGAGCAGGCCTATAAAGGTTTTTCGGTAGCAAGAGGCTTCCGGCAGGAAAACTTTGAAGTAAATTTCGAACTAGGCACAATCGAATTTGAAAGAAAAAACTATGAAAAAGCAGTTCAGCTTCTTCAACATGCCCGTATACAGCAGCCGGATAATCCTGCTGTACTGCGCTGTTTGGGTCATGCTCTTTTTAGATTGAAGAAACCCAAAGATGCCATGAACTTTATCCGTAAAGCCATAGACCTTGCCCCTGATGACAAGGAATCGCTTTATACACTGGCGGAATGTTATCGCGAAGCGAATCAGGTTGATCAAGCCTTACGTGTCTTTAATCATTTACGCGCTGATCCGGTAATGGGCCCAAATTCCTGTCTTGTTGCCGGCAGTATTCGCCTGGAGTCAAGGCAGCTTGAAGCGGCAATTCAGGATTTTGAAATTGGGCTAAGGCACCAGAATATCAAAGTTGATATTTTGATAGAACTTCGTTACAAACTGGCTACTACCCTAATTAAGTTAAATGAAATTGGCAAAGCAATTCCATATCTTAAATTGATACAAGCCGAAAACTCTTCGTATAAAGATGTAAATGTTCTGTTAAGCAAATATATCGAGCTGCATGCCAACCGCAACCTGCAAATATTTCTGATGGCTCCTTCGGCGGATTTTATTGCTCTATGCCGAAAAATCGTATTAACCTATTTCCCAAAAGCCAAGGTTAAAATTTTAAATATTACAGTAAATAAAAGCGAATGGGCGGATATACTTGCAGAAGTGGATACAGTAAAGTGGTCAGATTTAATAATGTTCAGGTTTATAAGAACCCAAGGCATAGTTGGTGAGTTGATTGTCCGGGACTTTCATTCACATCTAAAAGATGTAAAAGCCGGAAAAGGTATCTGTATGTCCGTAGGCACGTATTCAGAAGAGGCCAAACGATACATAGAAGCCCGCCTAATCGACTTGATAGAAAAAGACCAACTTCAGGCCATCCTGAATTCGCTGGACATGAAAACCGCAGCACTAAAAAAATAAAAGAACAAGGAACAGAGAGCAAATAGCAAAGACTTTATTTCTTAGCTCTGCTATTTGCTAACTGTTATTTGTAGTTTAAGGTCATCAATAACGGCAGATGATCGCTTATTCCAAAACCTGTGCGTACATTGTATGGTATTGGCATTCCGTTTGCATTGGCAAATGGCGGAATATCCAATATTACAGTTTTTTCATAAACCCAGCCTGAATTGTTAAAAAATTGATACGATACCAAAAAATGATCTATTGTTTCCCAGTTGTTCCTGTAATAGTATGTGCCTTTTTCCAGTTCCCCCATCCATGGTGAATACATAACTATTGTTTCCTGCGAAAAATGTACAGGCATAGGGGGGATATTCCTTGTGATAACAATAAAATCTTTTTGAACACCTGCGGTAAGTATGACGCAATACGGGTCATCGGGAAGCAGCGCGCAAACAATTGATGCACCATGCCTGTAAAAATCATCGTAGTTGATGTTTAAATCGCCTGCAACGATAATTCCAAGTTCAGGTTCATCTTCCCACAATTCATGAATACGCCGTAAAATTACCCTTGCGCTGGCTCTGCGTGTACTTTCGGTTGCCACATCGCCGCCCAATTTGGATTTCCAGTGACAGGTGAAAATGACAAATGTTTCTTCCGAATCTTCTGGTTGTATCCTTGCCTCGAGTATGGGACGCGGAGAAGTATCGCCGTTAATCGTAATGCTATGGGCCTTTACATCCAATAGCGGATGGCGGCTTATTAAACCCAGCCCAATTGCCGACCCCGGATTGCCGGCAAAATGAATCCATAAAAAATCACTGTGAATTGCCAAAGCAAGATCCTCAAGGACATTCAGGTTTTCTACTTCCTGAAACACAATGATATCCGGCAGCGGAACAATACTGCTGATTGCATCAGATATAGTATTAATTCTGCCAAGGTATTTTTCTACCGACCACCCCGATGATTGCAGAAATTCTGTATATTCATAACCGTTGTCTTCTCCATCAAACAGGTTATGAACATTCCATGTCATTATGGTAAAAGAGCCGAAATCCGCCCTTTCGCCAACAGAAACCGAACATGCACCCACAAGAAGTGCAATTGCCAAAAATGGCACGGTTAAAACAAACCGTAACTGTTTTTTCATAACAGCCTCCATGAAATTGATATACTATATATGGGGTGCACATGCGTGGTGCTTGACCGAAAATGAAAAAAAATGAAAAAAAGAAGGACTTAAAGTCATTTATTAGGGATTATTTTTGCTTGACGTGATAGTTGACTAAAAAATGTATTTATAGTACGCTTTCTCCATACTAACTGATAGGAGAAAAAAGATGGCCCAAGCCAGTAAAAACAGCCGTACATCAAGCGCAACTCAAAGGTTTATGTGTAATTGCGGGGGAGAAATAAAGATGAAAACCCTCTTTGAGAGCGGCAAGGTAAAAAACATTGCAGAATGTGATAAATGTAAACGCACGGAAAGACGCCCCTCAGATTTCCGGTAGATATTTGTTAATTTAATTTTTGGAGGATTCCTTTGGCTAAGAAGAAAAGTTCAGCAGAAAAGCGGCATCGCAAGAGTGAAGAGCGGCGCTTGCGCAATAAATCTGCAAAAAGTGCAGTGAGGACAAGCGTTAAGAAATTTGTAGCTCTAGCGCAGAAAAAAGATTTAGGAGCCGAAGCGGCATTAAAAGAAATGATAAAAAAAATTGATACTGCCGCCGGAAAAGGCATTATAAAAAAGAATACTGCTGCCCGAAAGAAATCAAGAATGCAACGATATTTTAACACAATAAAAGCAGCTCAGTAAATACTTAGAAGAAAATGCCTGATCAACCGCTTCCATCGGGAAAATTCACAAAAGCTGATATTATTGATGCTCTTTATGAAAAAACAGGTATGAACCGCACAGATATTCGTCGTGTTGTCGATCTTGTTTTTAATAAAATGAAAGAAGCCCTAGAACAGCGGCAGATTATCGAATTGAGGGGTTTTGGTACTTTTGAAGTAAAAATAAGAAAAGCCCGCAAGCAGGCACGAAATCCCAAAACAGGTGAGAACATCGTTGTCAATCCGCATGGTGTTGTAACATTCCGTTCCGGCCGTGAATTAAAGCAGGCTGTATGGGAAATTAGAAATGAGAAATGGGAAAATATCAGTTAAAAACAATTTTTTTATTGCTGCATTAATTCATGCTGCTTTGATAGTTTTGGCGGCGGTTCTTTTTGCCGGGTCTTTTCCAAATCCGTTTTTTACCAATGGTATTCCCTTTCTGGCATGGTTTGCATTCATTCCCATCCTTATAGTTATAAATAAATCCAGGCTTTTAACATGTGTATTATGGGGTGCAGTTTATGGTTTTCTCTCTTACGCTTTGTTTAATTACTGGCTTAGCACTTTTCATCCTTTGGCAGGAACTATCACATACACTATCTATTCTATTTATCTGGCTATAGTTTTTGTTTTTTTAAAATTGGCTTGTATTTTTTTCCCAAAACGATCATACCTTGTTCAATGGATCATCTGGCTTGCTTATGAATACCTGCGCACACTTGGCTTTTTGGGCTACTCCTACGGGATAACCGGTTATTCCCAGTGGCAGATAATTCCG
>JAITFY010000170.1 GCA_031281025.1 Treponema sp.
AGCATCAAGGTGCGTTTCTCTTGCAAGGATCATCTGCTCGCGGGCTTCCAGGAGATGTTTTAGCGTTACAGTTTCGCGGCTGTTTTTATCAAGAACACGCAAGGTTGCTCTTACAAAAAGATTATTAACAATCCATGGTTGCCCCTGTGATTGTTCCCACACATACTCAAGGGCTTCTTCGGTTATTTGCTGCCCAATTTCCTCTGTTCTTTGCGCAAAAAGTTGACTTATGTTTTCCCGGGTAAAATTACCAATCGTTATAGAATCGGATTTTATGTTAAAGGGAGAGCCCGGGTTTACTGGTATTCCGCCTTTCGCTTGAGTGAGATAATCTTTTAGATCC
This sequence comes from Treponema sp., assembly GCA_031281025.1. Classification (GTDB taxonomy): domain Bacteria; phylum Spirochaetota; class Spirochaetia; order Treponematales; family Breznakiellaceae; genus WQXQ01. Next base: position 344 of record JAITFY010000170.1, read on the forward strand.
CTTAAACCAACCAGTACGATAGAAACTGGAAATTTACCTGCACCCCGCTCAGCAAAGCCGTTGCGTAATTGCCTTAGAAAACTTATCAACACCTCGCCTTCAAGTACATCGGCCTCATCAATTAAAACTACAAGAGGCTTGGGGGCTACTAATTCAGACCATTTTTGCATTGTTTCAAAAAGCAGTAATTCCGGATCACTCATAGGAAGTTCAGGAATAGGCAAATCTGATGCTCGAGCTGAAGCACAGATTGCTTTGTGCATGGTTTTCATTGCTGTCGGTAATTCGGTCAACCCTTGACATGTTTCGATGGAAATATAACAGGCAACAACTTCATTTCCGGCATTTATCTCCCTTGCCCAGCTTTTTAAAAACGTTGTTTTCCCGGTCTGCCGCGGCGCATGAAGCACCCAATAGAGTTTATCGCTGATATAGCGATCCAGCTGCGCACCTATAAGCCGTTCTTCCGGCGGCAGCATATAGTGATCCCAAGGAAAACAGGGACCGGTTGTGTTAAAGAAACGCACAGGGCGCTTTTGCGGATATTCCATAGTACAATTATAACCTGATTTTTATATATTGTCATGGTACTTTTTATCATTGACAAATCGCCTAATAAAGGCACATAATCCATTATACTTATCTTACAAAAAACAAAACGGAGGCTATTATGGCGAACTATTATGCAGGGGCAAAAGAATATTTCCCAGAAATTAAAAAAATCGAGTATGAAGGGGCAAAGAGTAAAAACCCCTTAGCATTCAGGTATTACGATGCAAATAAAGTTATCGGCGGGAAAAAAATGAAGGATCACCTTCGTTTTGCAATTGCTTATTGGCATAGTTTTTGCGGTAATGGCTCTGATCCGTTTGGAGCGGCAACCGTTATTCACCCCTGGTCGCTTGATGCAAAAACGCAAATGGAAGCGGCGGAAAATAAAATGGATGCTGCGTTTGAGTTTTTTACAAAGCTGGGAACAGAATATTATGCATTCCATGACAGAGACATGGCTCCCGAAGGTGCAAGCCCGGCCGAAAGCGAAAAAAATCTTTTTGCCCTGGTAACAAAGGCAAAAAAACTTCAGGCTGAAACCGGAGTAAAACTCCTTTGGGGAACAGCAAATGTATTCAGCAACCCGCGCTTCATGAACGGAGCTGCAACCAATCCCGAATTCGCAGTTGTCGCTCTTGCGGCAACTCAGGTGAAAGCTGCAATTGACGCAACCATTGAACTTGGCGGCGAAGGTTACACTTTTTGGGGAGGCCGCGAAGGCTACATGAGCCTTTTAAACACCGATCTCCAAAAAGAAAAAGATAACCTTGCACGTTTCCTTACTATGGCAAGAGACTATGGCCGCAAACAAGGCTTTAAGGGCGTGTTTTACATTGAGCCCAAACCAATGGAACCATCCAAACATCAATACGACTTTGATACAGAAACAGTAATCGGCTTTTTGCGCCACTACGGTCTTGATAAAGATTTCCGCCTGAACATCGAAGCAAATCACGCGGAGCTTGCCGGCCATGAATTTTCTCACGAACTTGAGACAGCAGCAGCAGCAGGCTTCTTAGGCTCTGTGGATGCCAATCGCGGCGATAACATGAACGGCTGGGATACGGATCAGTTCCCCATGAGTTACTACGAAACTGCATTAGCAATGTATACCATTCTTAAAATCGGCGGCTTTACAACCGGCGGCCTTAACTTTGACTCAAAAATCCGCCGCAACTCTGTCGATCTTTCAGATTTGTTCATTGCCCATATCGGCGGCATGGATGCTTTTGCGGTAGGCCTGGAAATTGCACAACGTATCATTGATGACGGAGTTATCCCTAATTTTGTGAAGGATCGTTATGCGTCATTCGCAGGCGGCGACGGCCTGAAGTTCACCAAAGGAGAACTATCGCTTGACCAGCTTGCAAAAATTGGAACAGATGCCGGGTATGGCAGCGCTGGTCTTACAAGCGGAAAGCAGGAATACCTTGAGAATGTTTTAAACAGCTATTTGTTAGGACTGTAGCGCACCAATCAATGCGTCGCAAACTATGTCGACTTCTCCGGTTGTCATGGTGGGGTACAGCGGCAGTGTCAACTCGTGCGCGCTTACATACTCAGCTTTGGGTGTAGGGTTTACTTTGTCTTTGTATGCGCTAAAGTTTTGAATCGCAGGGTAGTGGATGCTGGTTTGAACACCGGCATTTTTCATAAACTCGATTGCCTTTGCCCTTTCAACAGACTCTGAAAGTAAAACAGGCATAATGTGATAATTTGGTTTTCCGCGTGAAAAATGCCTGTAGGGGATCGATACAGACGGGACATCACCAAGCCGGTTGTAATAGTGTTTAACCAGTTTTTTGCGTTTTTCATTTGCATCATCAAGTTTTTGCAGTTGAACAATCCCAAGCGCAGAACACATTTCGTTAATCCTGTAATTCAAACCTGGAGATTCAACATCATAAGACGCTGCCCTGCCCTTATAACGATCAAACGAAGGAACGGACATCCCATGTGAACGCATGAGTCTTAATTTTTCGTACAGTTCATCATAACGCGTAACAACCATGCCACCTTCGCCTGTTGCGATATTTTTATTGGCAAAAAAACTAAAAGCGGATATATCGCCAAAAGTGCCAAGCGGGCGTCCCTTGTAATCTGCTCCGGGAGTATGAGCGCAATCTTCGACTAAAAAAAGATTATACTTTTTGCATAGGGCAGTGATGCGTTCCATATCACAGGCAAAACCGGCATAATGAACGATCACCAGCGCTTTTGTTCTGGGAGTAATCCGTGCTTCGATATCATCTGGGTCCGGCGACCAATCATCCATCGATGTTATGTCTGCAAGAACATTTTTTGCGCCAACCAGCATGGTCACATTTTGATCGGCAATAAATGTAAGCGAAGGTGTGATCACTTCATCATCTTTGCCGATACAGCCAGCCAAAAGCGCCATGTGCAGAGCGGCAGTTCCGTTTGAAACTGCAAGACATTTTGTATCGTATCCAAGGAGATCGCAAAAAGCAGACTCAAAAGTTAGGGTTTTTTCACCAAGAGTAAGCCAACCGGAATCAAGCACCTCTTTTACAGCATTGTACTCTTTTTCGTCATAACCAATTTTATGAAGTTGCACTTGCCACATGAATTGTAGTATAATGGGTTAGTGGCTATTTTGCTACGGTATTTTAAGGAGAAAAACCATATGACTATGACAAAAGAAATTCAGGATAAAATCGCAGAGGGAGGTATCATTGCGGTTTTAGAAATAGAAAACGAAAAAAATGCGGTTCCGCTGGCAAAAGCTCTTCTTGAAGGCGGAATTTCGGTTATTGAGCTTGCATTGCGTACACCAGCGTCTATTCCATCAATTTCGCTGATCGCAAAAGAAGTACCGCAAATGTACATAGGAATTGGAACCATCATCGAATCGGGACAGGCGGCAATGCTTAAAAAGGAAAGCGCTGTACGTTTTGGTGTTTCTCCCGGTATCAATCCAGAAATTGTCAAAGAGGCAATTGCAGCAGGTTTGCCATTTGCTCCGGGAGCGGCAACTCCAAGCGAAATTGAACTGGCAGTTTCCCTGGGCTGCCGCGTAGTTAAGTTTTTCCCCGCAGAAGGCATGGGAGGGTTAAATTACCTGAAAAGTGTCAGCGCACCCTATAATCATCTTGGTGTTAAGTACATCCCACTGGGGGGAGTGACGATAGATAATCTTGCCAGTTATGCAAAATTCGGCCCGATACTTGCAATCGGCGGAAGTTGGGTAGCAACCAAAGAATTGATTAATACCCAAAATTGGTCAGAAATCACAAAAAGAGCAAAAGAGGCAAAAGAAATCTGGCATAATAATCGCTGATTTTACGAATTTTCAATTATTTTTAAAATATTTTCATTTTCGGTCAAGCACCACGCACGCTCACACCCATATATAGCTAAAACATTCACAGGAGAGAATTATGGGTGTAATGGCTTATATGCCCTTTGGGGCTGGCGGAATTATTATCCGGGTTGAGACGGATATTCGCAGGGGAATTCCAGGCGTTGATATTTCGGGGTTGGCAGAAGGGGCAGTTCGAGAAGCGCGGGAACGTGTGCGGGCTGCGTTCAGGAATTCGGGGTTCGTTTTTCCACAGGACAGGATTTTAATCAATCTGGCTCCGGCAGGACTAAAAAAAGACGGTGCTGCCCTTGATCTGCCCATTGCGCTTTCTGTAATGGCAGCCGCAGGTATAGTGCCAATTTCCACAGACCTGCTTGTAATGGGAGAGCTTGAACTTTCCGGCAAGATACGCCCCGTACGCGGTGTGCTTGCGGCAATTGCAGCAGGGCTGGCAGAGGGGATAACCGAATTCATTGTTCCCGCCGAAAATGCAGGTGAAGCTGCAATCCTGGCGTCTTCCAGAAGCCTTGCCGAAAAGGGTGCGCGTTTTGCCGCTGCAGAAAACCTGCAAAGTGCAGTACATGCACTATTCATCAGGGAAGAAAAAGGCGCTTTGCCTGCATCGGTGGTGGCGGAAGATAGTCCGTGTGAAACCACTTCTCATGGTGATTTCGCCGATGTTC
>JAITFY010000049.1 GCA_031281025.1 Treponema sp.
CGGAGAAATAAATACGTCTTTTTTCATGATAACCTCATAAATAATGATAGTACCTTTGTAAAAAGGTCCACCTATATATGGGTGTGTACCTGCGTGGTGCTTGACCGAAAATGAAAAAACTTTTAAATATTTTGCTGGCAACACAGAAATGTTTGCCATTATGACCAAATTGGCGGTTTGCGTAAGGCCTGGCAGGAAGCATTTGGTGTGACAGCTGCATTATTTAACCTAAATTTAACATGATTTATCTGTATTTTTACTTGACAAAGAAAGTGATTTTGTTTCACAATTAAACCGAAACAATAATATAAGGGGAAATCGGGTGCTGTGGCATACCGCCCTAAAAATTGTTTTACTTTTTTTTATGGAGGTTTTTTTATGAAAAAAGTACTTGTTATTTTATTGGTGCTTGCGGTAGCAGGAGCGGCTTTTGCTGATGTTACCAGTTATGGAAGAGCACGGCTAAATTTAGGCTCTAGAATTATTCTTGAACCGGATAATGCTGACCCATCATGGATATTTATTCCACATTTCAGAATGGGAGTAAGAGGCAGTAATGATGTTGTACGTTTCTTTGCACAATTTGATGCCAATACTAACGACGCTAACGCTCACGTCTTTGGTACCTGGAGGGCGAATGCCTCTGTAGACATTGGCGATCTTACACTTTCACTTGGAAGAAACGAACTTCCTTGGGTACAGTGGAGTAGTCTTGCATTTCTAGGCGATACTAATTCTAGTTTTGGCGCCACTAATAGTACTGTAGTTGGATATGTCCAGGTCGCTCATTCAGGCGCCTATCTGGGCTTAACTTCCGCCGGCAGGATACATGAAAAAACAACAGAAGATTACCCTGCTCCCGGTTTCTATTTAGGATATGATCACAAAGCAGACGGATTTTCCGTTGGCGGCGCTTTTGCCGGTTTGGCGGGAACACATGCAACTCCTGCAAGAGCTGCGATCCATGGGTGTGATGATTGTGGTGTAGCATGTATTCTGGCAGTTCCAAGAGGTGAGCCTTATGATGTATTCTCCTGGATGGGCAAAGTCCATGCTAAATTCGATGTTGCTCCTGCAATCATTGGGGTGAATATCGCTCTCTATGGCGCTCCTATGTATGGTTTCTTTTCACTTACTCCTGTAAATTCGATAATTGGCGGAGACAAAGCTCTGGTTCTGGAAAGTATGCTTGATATAGCTGTTCGTCTTGAACCCTGCGCTATCAGTCTTACAACAGCTTATGTTGCAAACTTTGCCGATAACAACGATAGAGGCGGCGGCTCTGCTCTTAGAATCGGTACAAGCGCCAACTTTGATGTAGGCGGCGGTTTCAGGGTTATTCCTGGTTTGATGTATACCAATTTCCTTAAAGGTGCTGGCGGTGGTAAAGTCGAAAACTCAGACCTGCAAGTAGGCGTTACTTTCCTTTACAGTTTCTAAACTAGAGTAATCTAAAGAAAAGGGCTGTCCTTTTACCTGATCGCTTTTGAGCGGACGGGTGTAGGCAGCCTTTTTTGATCAGCTGCAGGATATCCTGCCAGCTGCACACAATGGGTATATTTTATTATTATTGGGGGCAATAATTAACAATATTGGCATCAAGCATTATTCTACCGATACTAAAATATGATTATTGGACTTACGGGCGTTTATTGTGCGGGGAAAAACCATGTTGCTGCCATTCTTGAAAAACGGGGGTTTCCTGTTTTGGATGTGGACAAGCTGGGGCATTTGGCGTTGGAAACTGAAAAACAAAAGGTTTTTTCCCAATTTGGGAGCGGGCTGGAAAAGAGCGATGGATCTTTGGATAAGCGGCTTTTGGGGCAGCTTGTATTTGGAAATCCAGAAAAGTTGGCCGCTCTGGAGGCGATTGTACACCCGGAAGCAAACCGCTTAACGGAAGAATGGATTGCAGCCCAAAAAGGGCATTGTGTGGTTAATGCCGCTCTTCTTCATAAATCATCGGTTTTTAACAGATTAAATCGAATTATTCTGGTTACAGCTCCTTTTTTAACCAGGGTTTTAAGGGCGCGCCGGCGTGATAAGCTTCTGTGGGTGGAAATACTAAAGCGTTTTGCCAGCCAAAAAGTTTTTTACAATCAATATTTAGTAAATGCTAACGCAATTTATGCCGAAATTTATAGAGTAAAGAACCCAGGGTTAAATAAAACCAGTATATCTGGCGCCCAGAATCAAAAGCTAGAATGTCAAATTGATAAGATATTAGAGGGGATTGTATAATGGATAAAGAAATGAAAAAACTACTGTTGGTTGCCGTATCTGTTGGTGTATTTTTGCTTGTTACAGTTACTGTCTCGTTGGCAGTTTTAAAGCCCAAAGCGCAAATACAGGAAAGTGCTTTTACATCGTCGGTTCCATTAACTAATTTAAGGCAAACATCTGATATAACAAACAATATACCACAGCCGGAAATTGTCGATATCCCTTTGGTAACAAATGGGGATGAAAGAACGGAAGTGACAATTCACATCCCAACACCGTCCTCTGCTGCAATTCCCGAAGCGCCGGCAGATACGGCAATAACAGCGGGGACACCGGCAGCCGCAACCGTAACTGCAGCAACGGCAGTTACAACGCAGCCTACAGCCACACGCTCTGCGTCCACAACTCCGGCAGCCAGCCAGACGTCAACCGCCGCAGCAAGACCAGCGCCTGCAAGAACTGTTAATGACTACTGGGTGCAGACAGGAGCTTTTTCCGCAATGGTAAGAGCCGAAGATGCAAGAGACCAGCTTGCCTCAAGAGGGCTTGTGTCAATTATAGAAAACCGCGAAATAAACGGCAGAATCTGGTATCGAGTACGGCTTGGTCCATACACAACCGAAAGAGAAGCCAACCATTGGCTTGCTATTGTCAAAGAAATAAGCGGATTTGGCGAAAGCCAGGTACGTCAGACTGTCAGACAGCAGTAAAGTTTTTCCGTAACGTCCCCTTTTTTGGAGAAAAAAATAAAAAATCCCATGTAAAAATTTATTGTCAAAATATAGATTTTCTGATAGAATGATCACGATTATGTGTAACCGTTATAAAGGGGGATAGTCGTGGACGAACCTAAAAAAAACAGCGTTCTCATTGTAGACGATGATAATATAAACATCATGATACTCACACATATCTTAAATCCAGACTATACTGTTTATGCGGTGAAAAACGGAACAGCCGCCATTCGGGCAGCAGAAAAACATCTGCCCGATGTTATTTTGCTTGATATTATGATGCCAAAAATGAACGGGTATGCAGTACTCGCCGAACTAAAAAAATCCGAAAAAACAAACGCTATTCCCGTTATTTTTATCACAGTTCTTAGTTATGACGATCACGAAGAAAAAGGTCTTGCCCTGGGAGCTGCAGATTACATAACCAAACCGTTCTATGCAGAAATTGTCAAGTTAAGAGTGCGAAACCAAATAAGGCTAACCGAACAGTTTCGTGCTGTTGAACACGTTATAATGAAACACAAACTTGTAAGTGACGCTCTTGGCATCGCTCTTTGGGATTTAACTATAGTGGACGGCAACATAGACCACCCTGATACTAAAGTTGAATTCTCGCAGGAGTTCAGGCAAATTCTTGGGTTTAATGATGAAAACGATTTCCCAAATATTTTAGACAGCTGGCGAAACAGGCTGCATCCCGAAGAAAAAGAAGCTATGCGTCAAACGATAAGAGATCATATTTACGACCATACCGGAAAAACGCCGTATAATGCCGAATATCGTCTTATGGCAAAAAACGGCGAATACCGTTATTTTCATGGTTTTGGAACTACGCAAAGGGACAGTGCAGGGGTTCCTCTCAGGATGGCCGGCGCATTAAGGGATATAGATAAAAAAAAGAAGATGCAAGATCAGCATAAGATAATGTCTAGCATTGCACATAACTCGCCAAGTTTTATCTCGTATAAAGAATTCGGCGGGAAGTGTTTATACGTTAATCCTGCCGCGTCACAGATTACTGGATATACCCATGAAGAGCTTATAGATGATTACCTTGGCAAAATATTTGGCGAAAAAGCGCTTGAATATGTATCAGCCGCCCATAAAGAGCTCCTGGAAAAAGGTGCAACGGAATACGAATATAACGGAAAATTAAAGGACGGCACGGTAAAAACATTTGCAGGAACATCGTTCTTGATAGGAAAAAATGCGTTTGCAACAATAGCGTCTGACGTTACCGAAGCCAGAAAACACGAAAATATGATGCAGGCGGTTAATAAAGCGGCAACTTTGCTGCTTACAGTGAGTGACAGTAATAATTTTGAAACCTCGCTTTTGACAAGCATGGAAATAATAGGCCGCTCTATGGATGCCGACAGAGTCCAGCTGTGGCAGTTAGAAACAAAAGATGGCATAACTAACTTTGTTCATACCCGGTGTTGGCTTAGCGAAATTGGCAAACAAAAAGCGCCTATGCCTATCGGCCTTTTGCTTCCATACGGCTCAAAACCAGAATGGGAAGAAAAGTTTAAGCGCGGTAAATGTATAAACGGTCCTGTTTCAAAAATGCAGCTGGATGACCAGGTGTTTTTTTCCGAGTTTGATATAAAGTCAATTATTTTAGCGCCATTATATTTGAATGAACAGTTTTGGGGTTTGTTCAGTATCGACGATTGTGTACGGGAACGCAGCTTTACAGAAGACGAAATTAAAATACTGCGATCTGTAAGTCTTATGATGGTAAATGCGATAAACCGCCGTGCAATGATGAACGAAATCGAAAATTCTCTGTTTGAAACAAAAGAAGCCAATCGTTATAAAAGTGAATTTTTGTCGCGCATGAGCCATGAGATGCTTACACCCATGAATGCCATCATGGGAATGACGCAAATAGCCAAAATGAAAAAGATAACAGGAGATCAAAAAGATTTTTTTGAAGAAATTGGCAATGCTTCCCGGCATCTATTGCGGTTGATTAACGATCTGCTTGATCTTTCCGGTAAAAAAGACGGCGCTTTTAAACTTGCTCAACTGCCTTTTTCTTTTGAAACGATGTTTAAAAGTATTTTAAAAGAAACTGCTCCAAACATTGTGGAAAAACATCAAACATTCAATTATAACATAGACTCGTCAATACCGGCGCTGCTCATAGGAGATGAAAAACGCCTTTCGCAGGTTGTTACTTATCTTTTGATGAATGCGTCTAAATTCACTCCCGATCATGGAAAAATCATTCTCTCTGCTTGTGTTCACAGCGAAGATGACGAAATGATCGTTTTGCAAATTTCTGTTGCCGACACTGGCATAGGCATAGAAAAAGAAAAACAAAGCCATATATTTAATATCTTTGAGCAAGTTGACGGAAGTTACACCAGAAAATATAACGGCACAGGTCTGGGACTTCCAGTAGCAAAGCGGATTATCGAAATGATGGACGGTCATATTTGGGTTGAATCCGAGCCTGATAAAGGCGCAAAATTTATATTTACATGCAAAATGCTTAAAAGCTGACGTTTAAAAAAACATCAAGGATTATTATTTATATGTCAATAAAAAACAAGATATTGATTCCTATGATAACTATGGCTGTTCTTGCAGCATCTATGGTTTTTGCCGCTAGCATCATTCAATTTTCATCTTTTATTTTAGCCGGACTTTTTACTATTGTTTTTTTAGGGCTTTGTATTCCAGCCATTTTATTGATAACGAAACGTATAGTCAAACCAATAAATAAATTGTTTGAGCAAATAAACTATGATAGTCTAACGGGTATTTACAACAGACGATATTTTGACGAAAACATCAAGCGGATCATCAGATCCCTGTCGCGTTCAGGCGGCGTACTTAGTTTGATGATGGTGGACGTTGATCATTTTAAAAAGTACAACGACACATACGGACACAGAAAAGGCGATGACTGCCTAAAAATTATTGCTGCAGTCCTTCAAAAAACATTAAGGGCGGATGATTTTGTCGCAAGATACGGCGGCGAGGAGTTTGTCATTGTTCTGCCGAATACTGATGCAGACGATGCGCATATAGTTGCAAACAGGCTGCTCGAATGTATACGAAACTGTGATATACCTCATGCAGCAAGCGATGTAACAAGTTGTGTAACAATTTCCATTGGAGTTACAACTGGTTGTGTGGATCAAACGCAGAGCTGGAGAGATTTTGTGGAAAGAGCCGACGAACTGCTGTATGAAGCCAAGCAGAGCGGGCGGAACAAATATGCGTTTTCCTCCATGACGGATTCAGCGCCCATGTCTCTTGCATCAGCCAAAAAAACTATTATATCGCTAAAACAAAAAGAGAAATCAACAGATACTCTTAACAAAATTGCCTTTATGTTTCTTTCTCAGAGCGAAAAATCGCTGGAGGATATGTTGACAGCCGGCATCGAGCTTATGGTTGACGGCATTGATTTGGACACGATATCAGTTTGGCGTAATTCCAAAAAACATGATGGTCTTCATATATCGCAGATTTACCGCTGGGACGCAGAAATAGGGAGCGCCACCCCTACGCTTGATGCTTTTATGGACATCACATACAAGGAATACGTGCCAAGCTGGGAAAAGCTTTTCGCTGCCGGCGAGAGCGTAAACAGTCCTGTTAGGATGCTGCCAGACCAGGAGACCATCGCCGTATTAAATAAGTTTGGAATTGTCTCGGTTTTTGCCTCTCCAATAGTGGTACACGATGCTTTATGGGGGTTCGTACTTTTTGCGGATCGCAAAAACGAACGTTACTTTGACAGTGACAGCGCCGAAATGATGCGTTCATCGGCGTATTTGTTTGCCAATGCCATCATACGCTCCGAATTGGAGCGTGAAGTTGTCCAAGCAGAAGAACTTGCAAAGCTGATGCTTGATACCTCTCCGCTTTGCTGCCAGCTGTGGGACAGGAAACTCAATGTAATAGACTGCAATGAAGCAGCCGTGAAGCTTTATGGATTTAAAGACAAACAAGAGTATGTTGATAGATTTTTTGAATGTTGTTTACCGGAGTACCAGCTCGATGGGCAGCGTTCGGACGAAAAGGCAGTGAAACTCGTAAACAAAGCTTTTGAAGAAGGTTATTGCCGTTTTGGCTGGATGCATAAAATGCCTGCAGATGATTCGCTCATGCATGCAGAAATCACTCTTGTCCGGGTTAATTATAAAAATGATTATCTTGTAGTTGGATACACAAGAGATCTGCGTGAATATTATAGAATGATGGATGAAGTTAAAAGCTCTTTGTCCGATTTAGAATCTTTGCAACTTTTGCATAAACCGTAGAAACTCAGATTGTGTCCTTTAATTTCGAACCCTTCCATTTCTGTAATTTTGTCGCAAATACCGGGGATGCAAACGTTTACGTCAAAAACCTGTCTGCATACCTCGCAAATAAAATGGTGATGTTTGCGGCAGTTGTGATCGTAATGCGTGGAGCCGTAGAAGTTACCGATATTCAACAGCTCCCCCGCATCCGACATCTGATTAAGATTCCTGTAAACAGTAGCCCTGCTGATTGAGGGATGCTTTTTTACAACGTACTCGTAAACTTGTTCAGCCGTAACGTGTACGTTAAGCTCCTTTACAGCGTTAAAAACCAACTGCCGCTGGATAGTGTTTCTTTTGTTGTCCACACCTTTAGAAATATCTTTTTAATAAGCCCTGGAATGCCATGCCGTGACGCGCCTCGTCCTTGCACATTTCGTGTACAGTGTCGTGGATAGCATCAAGGTTTAGCTGCTTCGCTTTTGTAGCGATATCTTTTTTGCCCTGCGTCGCTCCATGTTCAGCCAAAACGCGCATTTCAAGATTTTTCTTGGTAGAAACATCAACAACCTCGCCCAACAGTTCTGCAAATTTGGCGGCATGTTCGGCTTCTTCAAAAGCGATTCTCTTGTAGGCTTCTGCAATTTCGGGATAACCTTCCCTGTCTGCCTGGCGGCTCATGGCCAGATACATTCCTACTTCGGTACACTCACCCATAAAGTTTTGCCTTAACCCTTCGACTATCTCCGGGTCTACATCCTTGGCAACGCCGATTCTGTGTTCGTCGGCGAAAACCAAACCTGTACCGGACTGTTCATTGAACTTGTTTTTGGGGACTTGGCACTGCGGGCATTTTTCGGGAGCGTCCGCTCCTTCATGAACATAACCACAAACGGAACAGATAAATTTTTTCATGTTGTTTCTCCTTAATAATAATTTGTATTATCTGATAGTATATATCATATAAAAATTTAGAGTTTTAGTCAAGCGGAATCTTTCGAGGACATACTGAGTATCTCCCCAAAACTGGCTATCATGTAAAGCGGAATAGAATGCAATGTATCTGCTGTACCAAAATTATTAAAAGTAGTGCGGACAGCATATTTGGGATTGCAAATCTGTCTGTACACATCAAGGCTTTTTGATTTTTTGCGTATTCCCGCTTTGACTTCTATTGGAACAATCTCATTACGCCATTGCACAACAAAGTCTACTTCTGCTTCGCCTTTATCCCTTCCCCAATAATAGGGTGAATAACCTGCAGTTCGTAGTTCTTGCATGACATACTGTTCAGTAATGGCTCCATTAAAAATGCCATATAGATCATCATTTGGCTCGAATAAAGCGGCAATATCAAGCTCGGATTTCGCGCAGAAAAGTCCTACGTCCAACATAAATAATTTAAAGATTCTTTCGTCGGCATAACTTGAAAGAGGAAGTTTATCTGTCTCTGTACGGGGAACTTTATAGACAAGTCTTGTATCAAAAAGCCAATTCATCGCATCCTCATAAGAATATGCTCTGGCGCCATCTGTTAATTCTTTGTACACAAATTTTTTTTTCTCTTTTGAAAGATGGCGCGGCAGCGAATTCCATATCATCTTTACTTTTGCCGTGTTTAACGGAAAAATATGCTTGGAAAAATCATCCGTATAATCGGCTAAAATCCCATTTTGTATAGTTCGCACTTCTTTGAAATTTTCTCTTTCTGCAAAAGCAGCAACTGCTTTTGGCATTCCGCCTGTAAGAAAATAGGTCTTTAAGAGTTTTTCATAATCGCCGGAGATGGCACGTATTAAACTTAAATCCAGGTTTTTTATTGCCTGCACATAACGCTCTTTGCCAATACCATCTAAAAATTCATAAAAAGATAAAGGATAAAGTGTTAAACGGTCAACTTTACCCACAGGAAAACTACCGTACATGGCAACACCCAGAAAACTACCTGCAGTGATTATATGATATTGCGGAGCATCTTCATAGAAATATTTTAACGAGTTCAATGCACGCGGGGATTCTTGTATCTCATCCATGATTATAAGGGTATCCCCCTGGTTTATAACAGTATCAAAATGATATTCCAGGCCTTTAATTATTTGTATAGGGCTTAAATCTTTTTCAAAATAAGAAGATAATCCAGGCTTTTTTTCGAAGTTCAGATATATTACACGATTGTATTCATTTTTGCCAAATTCTTTCATAAGCCATGTTTTACCTGTTTGCCGCGCCCCTTGTAATAACAGAGGTTTGCGATCGGGTGAATTTTTCCAGGCTAAAAGCTCGTTATATAAGTTACGTTTCATGGTATCTTTATTATAATATAAACAGCTACATTATTCAAGGGTAAAATGTAGTTAGAGCTACATTATTCGGGGGTAAAATGTAGCTGATGTTTGAAGAAACTCAATTCTTGATACCTTGAAATTTATCTTGTATCTTATTGACAAAGCCAAAAATTTAAATACAATATACCTAAATACACTAAAGCTGTTTTTCTGTCGTTGACTATGAATCTGGCTTTCAGGATTTAATCTGACATTTATTGTGTTGGAGTTGCCTGAATTGTGTAAAAAACTTGTTCTTAAAAAAAAGGAGAGATTAAAAAAAATGAAGCAACTTATATGTATTACCCCCCCCCCCCCCCCACCTCCCCCCACCGCCACCGCCACTCTCTCCTCTTCCTTTT
>JAITFY010000060.1 GCA_031281025.1 Treponema sp.
TGGAAAGTTCCAATCCGGCAGGGCGAACATTTACCGCAGGATTCCTCGACACAGAACTCCATGTAAAAACGTGATACGTCAACAACGCAGTCATCTTCGTCCATGACAATCATGCCGCCGGAGCCCATCATTGAGCCTGCTGCTGTTAATGATTCAAAGTCGATTGGTACATCAAGAAACTCTTCTGTAAGAATTCCACCGGAAGGACCTCCTGTTTGCACTCCCTTGAACTTCTTTTTATCTTTGATACCGCCGCCAATGTCAAATACAATATCGCGTAACGTAGCGCCCATTGGCACTTCGATAAGACCTGAGTTTTTTACCTTGCCGGTAAGGGCAAAGACTTTTGTTCCCTTTGATCTTTCTGTCCCGATTTTTGCCATCCAGGCGCCGCCCCTTGCGGTAATGACGGGGATATTGGCAAATGTTTCTACGTTGTTTATTACAGTAGGTTTACCCCAAAGGCCCTTGTTCGCAGGGAAGGGCGGCTTGGGAACCGGCATACCTCTTACGCCTTCTACCGACTTGATAAGAGCGGTTTCTTCGCCGCAGACAAACGCGCCGGCTCCAAGACGTATTTCGATATCAAAGTCAAAACCACTGCCCAGTATATTTTTTCCTAAAAGACCGTAAGCTTTAGCCTGTTCAAGGGCAATTTTAAGCCTGTCGATAGCAAGCGGGTATTCTGCACGAATATAAACAAAACCTTCGTTTGCGCCAATTGCTTTACCCGCAGTAATCATACCTTCGATGACTGAATGGGGATCCCCTTCTATTGTAGAGCGATCCATAAAAGCACCCGGGTCGCCTTCGTCGGCGTTGCAGATAATGTATTTAACATCGCCGGGGGCTTTGCGCGCCAAATCCCATTTTAACCAGGTTGGAAAACCCGCGCCGCCTCTTCCGCGCATACCGGATATTTTCATTTCTTCGATCAGTTTTTCCGCAGTCCAGTCAAAAAGAACATGTTCAAGGCCGGAATAACCTTCACGCGCAATATATTCATCGATTTTTTCGGGGTCTATGACACCGCAGTTACGCAAAACTATACGGTATTGTTTTTGGTAAAACGGAATGTCTTCTGCTACAAAGGTTTTTTCTTCTTCGCCTTCTTTGTAAAGCAGCCTTTTTACTTCCCGCCCTTTGATAATCTGTTCGTGGATAATATCTTTTGCATCTTCCGGGTGAACATCAACGTAGAAGGAATCTTCGGGCAAAACTTTAACAATCGGCCCCCGTTCACAAAAACCAAAACAGCCTGTTTTAACAACCTGTACCTGATCCTTTACGCCCTGTTTTTCCGCTTCATTTTCAAGCTCGGCAAAAAGCTGAATGCCCTTATTGGCTTCACATGCTGTACCAGCGCAAACTAAAATATAATGGTTAAATGCCATCTGTCACCTCTTTCGTTTTTAGTTATTTAATATATCTATAGCAGGTCTGTCCAAAATGTAACCGCTTAAAAGTTCCTTGCCAATTAAATGCTTTTTAATAATTTCTTTGACAACATTTTCATCAACATTTCCGTAGATTACAGACGGCATACCGGGAACAATAACTTCGACAGTAGGCTCTGAATGGCAAAGACCCATACATCCTGTCTGCCTGACAAAACATGAATCTACCAGTTTATTTTCGTCAAGGCCGGCAATAAACGCGTCTAAAACCGGTTTAGCGCCGGCGGCAATACCGCAAGTTCCCACACCGACAACAACTTGCATTTCCTTGCCTTCAACTTCTCTTTTACGAAGATCGCCTTTTTTTTCTTCTCTAAGTTTTCTTAAATCGTCTAAGCTCATCTTAGCCATATTTTCCTCCTAATAGTTAATATTTTTATTTTTTACCACTAATCACTCTTCTTCCTCCAAAGACCTTAAATACTCACCTAACAATACAAGCGATCCAACATCCTCAAGGTCACCAACCGCATCAATGAGTTCCGATTTTCGGACCTCATATTCATCGTTATCGATTTTCTTGCGCCTTAAAATAATTTCTGCCTTGCTATTGAACATTAAAATTGTTCTGAACATTCCGGGAATGTCGCCGACAGGCGGCATATCAACATTTCCGGTATCAAACCAGGCAGTTACTGTAGTGCCTTTGCCTTTTTGGGATTGAATATCCCAGCCGCCGCCTGACTGCTCGGCAGTCTGAATCAAAAACGGCAGCCCCAGCCCTACTTTGCGGTTTGGGTGTTTAATGCCATCCGTAACAAACGGGTCTTTAGCCCTGTCTAATTCCTCCTTTGTCATGCCCTTGCCGTTGTCTTTCACAAAAAAACGGAATTCGCCCTTACTTTCAGTAAGCTTGCTTTCACTAACCTCAAGCTCTACTGTATCTGCGCCTGCTTCAACTGCATTCTGCGTAATGTCAGTAATCAAATCGGCAAGCGTAAAATGCATTTAAACGTTCTGGTACTTTGCAATTATACCAGGTGTCATATCTCTGGTAAGTTTACCGTAAACATCTGCTCCTACAGTTAACACAGGCGCCAGACCGCAGCATCCAATGCAGCGCACGGGATCCACCGAGAACTGGCCGTCTTCTGTCACTTCATTTGGTCCAATTTTTAATATTTTACGGAAATCATCAAGATAATCCTGAGCGCCCTTTAAATAACAGGCAGTTCCCATACAAACCGCAACTTGATATTTACCAGGTTTTGTTGTTTTAAAATAGTGATAAAAAGTTATTACCCCGTATATCCGTGCAAGAGAAATCCCTGTGAGTCTTGAGATTTGTTCGGCTGCAGGGCGGGAAATATAACCAAAGGTTTCCTGTGTTTTATGGAGAATCATGATAAGACTGCCTGGTTTTACCTTCCATTCGTCGATAAAAGCCAATAATTCCTGTGTAAAAACATAATCCTTTTCTGTTTTAATCTCAACGCACATATAAACTCCTCTTTTGTTTATGGTGCATTGTAACGGTTAATAGGAAAATTGTCTAGGGTACTCTCGACATTTTAAGTTAAAAAGATAATAATTAAGTAATGAGTGATATAAAAATTGATACTGCATTGATACAAAAAACCGAGCTTTTCTCTAACTTACCGCAAAATGAGATTGATTTTATTACTTCTCATTCTGGAACGATTAGTTTATCCAAAAACAACCTTTTGTTTTCCGCAGGCGAAAAGGCATCCCGTTTTTACATACTGACAAATGGGGAAATCCGGGTTTTTAAGAAAAACGACGATAACAGCGAAGAAGAAATGGCGAGGTTTACCACTGGGGATACAATCGGCGATTTTGACTTTGCCAGAGGAGCGGAATATGACGCTTTTGCGGAAGCAGCGGAAGATTCGCAGCTAATTGTTTTTCCCGCTTCGGATTTATCAATTGACAGTCTTGCCGATGAAGAGCCTCAGATAGTTTGCAGTATTTTACAAAAAGCAATTGTTATGATGACTGCACGTATAAAATCAGTTAATAAACTTCTTTTGGATAACATGTCATGGGTTCAGGAACTTCACAGACGCGCTTATGAAGATGCAGGAACCGGTTTATGGAAGCAAATTATCATAGACGATGAAATTAAAGCAAAATTAACAAACCCGGCAGCTTTGATTATGTTAAAGCCTGATCGTTTTAAAATACTGGTGGATTCCCGCGGGCATAGCGCAGGTGATGAAGCAATGGTAAGAATAGCGATTATTTTAAAAAACATCTGCCGGCATATGGAATACATACCTGGAGGTTTCGGCTGGCCTTTACGGTTTAAAAGCAACGAAGTTGGAATTATTTTTTATAATAGTGATCCCGCTCAAACAATTAAATTCGCCGAACAAATAGCCGAAGAAATTGCCGCTATGGAACCTGTTCCGGCAATGAATGATATACCGGAATTTCATTTTTCTGCTACAATTTCATGGTGTATCTGGCCTTTGGACGGCCGGGATTGGGACAGTCTTTTCCAGGGCAATTATTCCAATCTTTTAGACACATGGAAAAAAAACGGCAATACAATTGTTCGTTATTCAAAAACAAAGCCAAAAGGGTTAAAAGAAGCATGATCGAAAAAATATTAAAATCACATGCCATACTGTCAGTAATTTCCCGGTTATCTCTTTTTTCCGGGCTCACCGAAGAAGAATTCGAAGTAGCATCTGGAGTTCTACAGACCGTTTATGTAAAAAAAGATGATGTGCTTTTTAATGAAGGAGACCCCGGAGAAGATATGTTTATCCATTTTTCTGGGGCTTTAAACGCATACTGCACCCAATCTGACGGGACTCAACGTTTATTATTTAATGTAAAACTTGGGGATTTTTTTGGAGAAATGTCAGTTATTAGCAATGTACCGCGAACTGCAACCATCATTGCAGCAGAAGATTCTGTAACAATTTTATTTAAGGGAAGCGATTTTTATCGAATAATTGCGGATTATCCAATTATTGGATTTAAAATATTAAGGTCTATAAGCAATGTGCAGAATCGATGGCTGGATCAGGCATCCAAGTCTGTCAGCGATTTAATCCGGTGGGGAGAAACTGCACGCCGCAGGGCAATTACTGACGAAATGACAGGATTGTACAACCGGCGTTTTCTTGAAGACACCATCAAGGAACGTTTAAGCCCGCCAATGAGCAAACGTTTAATGTCTTTGTTAATGATGGACCTTGATAAAATACATGGAATAAATGATCAGTACGGCACCAAAGCAGGCGATATTGTAATTATCACAGCAGCCAACATCATACAATCCTGTTTGCGTCCCGGAGATATTTCGGCCCGCCTTTCCGGCGATGAATTTGCAATTATCCTTCCCGACACAACCAGAAAAGATGCGGTTAAAATAGCGGAACGTATCAGAGAAGGTATAGAAAAACGGCAAATCGAAGTCCCGGCAAGCCCCGGTTCTGCAGAAATGACTTTAATTGGCACAAAAACCAGTATCGGCATTGCAATGTCTCCCGGTCATGCAAAAACAATGGAAGAACTTGAAGAAAATGCAGACACTGCTCTACGTAAGGCCAAAGAGCTGGGCAGAAACCGTGTTGAAGTTTTTGGCTGATGATGTCTTGCCATAAATCCCAAAAAAAAGATATAATCTTCCATAGGAGAATTAAAATGAGAAAAATTATTGTGATTATGCTGGCAGTATTCCTTATCCTTGGATTAAGCAGCTGCCAAAGACAGGAAGGCGGAATTGATAGAATTCGTTTTGCCACCGGCGGAGTTGCTGGAACTTACTATCCATTAGGGACTGCAATAGCTACAACCGTTACCGAAGTAACAGAAATTCCAATCATCGTTCAGGCTACAGGCGCATCCAGGGCAAATATCCAGCTTATGGACGAAGGTGAAGTTGAAATGGCAATTGTCCAAAATGACGTAATGGACTATGCGTGGAGAGGTGTTGACCTTTTTGCTGAAGATGGACAAATAACCAATTTCCGCACTTTGGCAGCCCTTTATTCCGAAGTATGCCAAATTATTGTTAATCCTGCATCTGGAATCAGAACAATCGAGGATTTAAGAGGCAAAAACGTATCTGTAGGTGATGCCGGCAGCGGTGTTGAATTTAACGCAAGACAGATATTGGAAGCCCATGGTATTACATTTGACGATATCCGCAGGCAAAACCTTGGTTTTGGCGCTTCAGCCGATGCCATGAGGGACGGCAGAATCGATGCTTTCTTTGCAACAGCCGGCGCTCCAACACCGGCAATTGTCGATTTGGCGCTTGGCAGAGATATTTTAGTTCTGGAAATCAGCGAAGAAAATGCAGCAAGACTGATTGCAAATTATCCCTTTTATTCCAGATACCCCATTCCAGCCGGAACTTACAGCGGCATGGATACAGATATAATGACTGTTGCAGTAAAAGCAACCATCATTATAAGCGCAAGTCTTCCAGATGATGGAGTGTATAAACTGACAAAAGCGCTTTTTGAGAATAAAGCAGATATTGCATTAGGTCATGCAAGAGGTCATGATATTGATGCAGTTTATGCCGTAGATGGTATTGGTAATGTTCCATTCCACCCGGGAGCCGAAAGGTACTACAGGGAAATTGGAGTTATTAGATAAAACGAATTGTATTAGTTATTTTAGCCGTCTTGGTAATTACCGGGACGGCTTTATACATTATTCATTTAAAAAACAATCAGGAAACTGGAGTTCTGAAAATACTTGATACCTACTCCGGTTTTGTTTACGGCAAATGGCCGCTGGAAAACAATGGTGAGTTTGTTATAGAATTTATCCATTCTGTAAACAAAAGTCCTGTGCGGGAGACTTTTCTAATCAAACAAAAAATGATCCTGCCAAAAGAAGTGCGTTTTTATTCTTTTGGTGCAGGTATGCAAAGTGATTTAGGTGAAGATCAGATTTTAAATTATGACGGAGATGCCATGATCATTTCCGGTTTTAATACTGCATATAAAGAGCTTAATTATATAGTGGGGACTGTTTCCGATCATGTACTGTTTATAAATAGTGAAATAATCAGTTTACGGGAACTTGCGGAAAAATCCGCGGTAAAACACGGTGAAAGGAACGCCCATATCACTATACGATATAGATAACGGAGAAATTACATGATAAATTATATAAAAAATATAATAAATAAAAAACATATCGAAAAATTAAAACATGGATATATACCGGAAGACAGAGAATTAACCGAACAGGAAAGAGAAGAGCTTATTGCACATTTTGACAAGGAATCGAATGTGCGCAGGTTCACAGGAATTCCCAATATTATTACAAAAGGACTCCTGGTCTTGTTTGCCGCTTATGTTGTTATGACAACTTTATTCGTTACCCTTCCCGAGCAAGTCAGGCGCAGCGCTTTTGTGGGACTTCTTGTTTTAATCGGTTATCTGTATTATCCAATCCGCCGTGGTATGACAAAACGGATAAATCATATCCCCTGGTATGACCTTGTATTGGCAATAATTGGTTCATGCGCATTCTTTTACTATGCATTTAATTTTGATGCGATAATTGGACGTGCAGCCAGGATAAACCCCACGGATATATATATAGGTTTGGTTGGCATGATCTTTCTTGCAGAACTATGCCGCCGGGTAGTAGGTCTCCCTATTGTGATTGTAGCCGGAGCTTTTGTAACTTATGCCTTTATCGATGGTTATTCCCTACGGCGAGTTGTGCATCAGCTTTTTTACACAACCGAAGGAATTATTGGTATTCCCATTGGAGTTACTTCTACCTTTATAGTTCTCTTTATCTTTTTAGCTTCTTTTTTGGAAAAATCAGGAATTGCCAAGTTTTTCATTGACCTTGCCAATTCGGTTGCAGGTTCTTCATCCGGCGGTCCCGCAAAAGTTGCGGTAATTGCAAGCGCTCTGCTTGCTATAATTACAGGCAGCTCGGTTGCCAA
>JAITFY010000146.1 GCA_031281025.1 Treponema sp.
TAAATATCCTCCGTACAGGGCAGTAAATATCAAAGTGAAATATACTACATTATCTGTTTGGGGGAGAAAAAATCTTGATATTTCCCAGCTAACAAGGCAAAGAAACACTGCAAACAGAAAATTGAGAATAATAATAAATGTTTTTTTGACCATTTCGCCCCTATACAAAATAAATGCTGACGGAATACAGCAAAAACTATGGAAAATGATGATATAAATGGCCATTTCCATCTCTTTAATATTTGATTCCATGACAAAATAGGAAGCCGCAAGAAAAACGATCATAAAAAGAACCAGTACGCCAATCGAAGGATAAGTACTAAACCTAAAGCGAAAAACAAGGAACATTAAAAAATAATGTGCCGATACCAAGACGATTATTGCCGTATTAAAAATGGTAATATCTGTCACGTTATGAGGTTACTTTATATCTCTGGTAAACATGGATTTAAGAATCTCGTTACGGACTTTTGAGAATCCTCTTGAGATAGGAATCCTAACAGCGTTGCGCGTAACAATCTCGCTGCCAATTACTGTTTCTATTTCTCTTAAGTTTACCAGAAAGGAACGATGGCATTGAACAAAGCGCCGGTCTTTCAGAAGCTCTGTTGCAATTTCCCAAAAGCTGGAATAAATCTTGATTTCACAGCCGTTTATTAATCTGATATATACATTATGTTTTATTACTTCGATATGTGAAATGTCGCGGTAAAGAATAAACTTTTTTACTCCTTGCGTCTTTACGGCAATACCTTCGCGATCGGCATTTCCCCTGGATTTTTTCAATTCAGTAAGTATATTATATAAAGAATTACTCGTCAGCGGTTTGAGCATATAATTAAAAGCTCTTACGTTATACGATTCATGGGCAAAATCATTCGAGTTGGTAAGAAAGACGATTTCACCCCTATACCCATTCGAACGCAGCTTTTCCGCAAGTACGATACCGTTCATCTGGGGCATAATAATGTCGAGGAAACAAACATCAACTGTAGCGCCGGATTGAACATAGTTAAGCGCCTGAAAGCCGCAGAAGAAAGTTTTAGTCTTTAATCCAAAATTGGATATGTTAAACAACATGGCGGCGATATTTTTCGCTTCTTTTTCTTCATCATCACATATAAGAACATTCACGGCGACCTCCTTTTAATTTTGTATTATTTTTACTTATGGCAGCGCTTGGCTCCTTTCAGTATTGCAAATTCCCACAGCTGATTCATGCATTTCATGCGGTAAAACCATGCGCTTTGTTCTAAAATACCAAAAATTAAGCTTATTGTAAAGCGTAATTTTCTCCCAAAGATATTCGGCATAACCTGAATGTTTTTGCGACACAAAATGCACCTTTCTTATAAAAAAACTGCCTATAATTGTGTAACGTGGTAAAAGTCAGCTGAGGAACAAAAGAAAATGAAAACAGTATCTATGAAATTATTAGTACCTATCTTGTGTGCTGTAATTATAGGCAACCTGATAACAGGAATCGTAGGTTATCGCACGGCCTCTAATATTGTTCTTGATGCAGTTGAAGGTGAAGGGCAGCGCTCCGCCAATAGCGTACGTGTATTTATGGATATGGTAATCTCCAGAGCGCAGCTTGATTTGTTCGCACTTGCCGCATTACCGACGGTTCAGCACCTTTTGTTGGAAGGCGGCTCTCCGCTTGAATTAGAACATTATATGATGGAGTTGGTAAACCGGTTTGGCACTTATAACAGCATAATTGTACTGAACGCGCAAGGGATTATTGTAGCCAGCACTTCCGGCAGTACGGGAGGAGTCAGAGATGATCGTGATTATTTTATCGCCAGCATGAACGGCGAAGATTTTATTGGCAATGTTGATGTAAGCCGCCAGACAGGACGGCTCTCCACATTTATTTCCATTCCAGTGCGATATAGACAGGGTGGTCAAATTATCGGAGTAGCAATGACCAGCATACGAATTGAGGAACTTAATGCCCGCTATGTTGCCCCGGTCACTCTGTTGGGAGGCTACGGTTATGCCATGATCGCAAACGGCGAAGGTATTATTGTTGGCCATAGAAATGAAGACATGCTTGGAGAAACAATATCGGAAGAACTGCGGCGGCAGCTTTTATCCATAGGCAATGATGGGAGAGCTGTGTTTGAAACTGAGGTAAACGGAACGCCTTCGATGGTTTTTGTTGAACAAAGCGCGTATACCGATTGGTTTTCGATTATGGTTTGTCCGATACAGGATTTCTACACAACAACGAACTATCTCGCTCGAATAAATATGCTTCTTGCTGGATTGGTCATAATTCTGCTTGGGATTGCAATCTCGTTTGTGGTATCCAGAATAACTAAACCTATCTCCGCGCTTGTTGTTATCCTTAAAAGCATTGCCCAGGGTGAGGGCGATTTGACAAGAAGTATCACCATAAATAGCAAAGACGAAGTTGGAGATCTGGCGCATTACTTTAACCAAACACTGGAAAAGATTAAAAGCCTTGTTGTCAACATAAAAAAGCAAGCGGACAGTTTATCCAGCATCGGTAATGATCTTGCAAACAATATGAACAAGACTGCTTCCGCCGTGAGTCAAATTGCAGATAATGTTCAGGACATCAAGGACCGCACCATAAACCAAAGCACCAGCGTTAGCGAGACTCATACATCAATGGAACAGCTTATGGCAAACATTAATAAGCTAAACGGCAGTATCGAAAACCAGAGCGGCAATGTATCTCAAGTTTCATCCGCAATTGAACAAATGGTGGCAAATACTCAGTCTGTTACCAATACGCTCATGAGAAATGCGGCAAATGTACAGACACTGATGGAGTCTTCCGAAGTAGGTCGCTCAGGGCTTTTGGAAGTATCCAGCGACATCCAGGAAATTTCCCGTGAATCCGAAGGGCTTTTAGAAATCAACTCAGTAATGGAAAATATCGCCAGTCAGACCAACCTTCTTTCAATGAACGCTGCGATAGAAGCTGCTCATGCAGGAGAGGCAGGCAAAGGTTTTGCCGTTGTCGCCGATGAGATCCGAAAGCTTGCCGAAAATTCCAGTGCGCAGTCAAAAACAATCAGCGCAATACTCAAAAAAATCAAAGGATCAATTGACAAGATAAGCGCCTCCACAGCTAATGTACTTAATAAGTTTGAGGATATTGACACAAGCATCAAAACAGTGGCGGAACAGGAAGAAAATATTCGTAACGCAATGGAGGAACAAGGGCAAGGGAGTAGGCAGGTGCTTGAAGGCATCGGCAATGTAAATGAAATAAGCAAGCAGGCACAAAAGGCTTCCAACGAAATGCTCGAAGACGCAGAAAAAGTTATAAGAGAAAGCAATCTCTTAGATAAGGAAACTCAGGAGATCGCTTCTGGTATGAACGAAGTAACTTCCGGCACAGGACATATCAACAGCGCAGTAAACTATGCCAACGAAATAAGCGTACAGAACCGTGAATATATCGCCCTCCTTATACATGAAGTTTCACGGTTTAAGGTGGA
>JAITFY010000131.1 GCA_031281025.1 Treponema sp.
TGGGCAGCGTCCAGCCCGCCTGCACTCTGCCGATGGGGTCTTCCTGCCTGATAATTGTTTCGATTCCTTCGATAATGCCATCGATCCTTTTGTCGTTCAATAGCAGGCGATCAACGAGGCTCTCTTTCATACCCCCGCCGCGAGCCAACTCCACATCGCGGGCATTTGCTTTTAGAATAATGGCACGATTCCTGTCTATCTCGGCGGCAGCGGCAGCGAGCGCTCTGTCCTTGACAGCACGGTTCTGCACTGCAAGTTCCGCCTGCGCTCGTTTTAGACTGATGAAAACTGAATCTAATACGGTAGACATGATTAAACCACCTTTTTATCAAAGTATATTTTAAAAAAAAACACATGGCAAGCGGGTAATTTTAATACACTAACAAAAAAGCCTAAGTTCTTATGTTTAAGCAAAGATCGCCTTCACCGTATAACTCCCGGTTTTTCAAGGCCGGCATTTAACGCGCCGCACCGGAAGCCTTCGACAATTGCAAATCTAAAATCTTGTCCATCTTCCAGAGCAGAAGCGAGTCCTGCGGTAAACGCATCTCCGCAGCCGGTGGAATTTACTGGTTTTACCGGTTCAAAATCATAAGAGGAAATTTCATCCCTCTCTGCGATGTAAATATTTTTGCTGCCATTTGTCAAAATGATACGGCATCTGTATTTTTTTACTATATCTGACATGATAGATATTATCTGTTCATTTGCCGTATTGTCTGGCAAATTATTGTCCTTTGTTAATTCCGGGGCAAAGGTAGAGGCAAATTCAAAAAGGTTTGGTTTGATAATATCCGGCTCGTGTTTCAGGCTCGCTAACAAATCGTTCCCCCTGATATCCAGGATAACGCGTATTCCCTTTTTCTTGGCTTTCTGCACCATGTTGGGAATTACCGCATCTGAATAACCTGCTGCTTTTGTGCCGGAAACAATCAGGCATTTTAGGTTCAACGAAACATCTGCAAGAAGCGCTTCGTATTTTTCCAATAATCGATCTTCGGTACCGGTATTTACCGGCTCTGATTCTTCGACAAGTTCTGTAATACCATCGTCATTCCCGGTGAGCATGGTGTAACAAAAACGGATTGGGCTGTTACTTTCCACCCACTCAACAGAAAGCTCATCCTGTTCACAGAGCGAAAGAAACAGCGGCCGCAATTCGCCGCCAAGCTGGGTTAGGTGTACAGTTTTTTTTCCCAGTTGAGTCAAAACGCGGGTAACATTGATGCCTTTACCGGATACATCCAAGCGGTGAGCAATAGCCCGATTAACAATACCGGGCACAACAGAAGAAAAACGCAGTGTTTTTTGCAGCGTTGGGTTAAGGCAGATGGTTAGAATCACTTAGTTCGCTTATATCCTTTTATCTCTTGCTGTAATCGTGCTGTTAGTTCTGCTCTTGGCACGCGGACTTGCTCCATTGAGTCGCGGAAGCGCAGAGTTACTGTTCCGTCTTCTTTGGAATCATAGTCAACTGTAATGCAGAAGGGAGTTCCCGCTTCATCCTGGCGGCGGTAGCGGCGTCCAATCGCTCCTGATTGATCGTAGTCGGTGGCAAAGTCTTCTTTAAGTTCTGCGCGGATGTCCTGCGCCAACTCTGCAAGACCGTCCTTCTTCATCAGCGGGAGGACAGCGACAGTTACCGGTGCAAGGCTTGGGTGGAAACGTAAGACAGTACGCCAGTCGTCGTCATTGCCTTTGTCGGCGACTTGTTCCTCATCGTAGGCATCACAGAGGATCATCAGTACATTGCGGGTAAGTCCTGCCGAAGTTTCAATTATGTAGGGGGTGTACCGTTCGTTGTTGTTGTCCTGATCGATGTACTGCATGTCTTTACCGGAAAACTCGGAGTGACGGCTGAGGTCGTAATCGGTGCGGTTGTGTACGCCTTCAAGTTCCCGCCAGCCCATGGGGAACAGGTACTGAATATCGTAGGCATCCTTTGCATAATGGGCAAGTTCGTCCGGGCCATGTTGGTGCCAACGCAGGTGATCCATTTTTACGCCAAGTTTTTTGTAGTATTCCCAGCGTTGTTTTTTCCATTCATTGAACCAGTCTTCATCGGTGCCGGGTTTTACAAAGTACTGCATTTCCAGTTGTTCAAATTCGCAGGTGCGGAAAATAAAGTTTTTGGTAACAATTTCGTTACGGAAAGCTTTTCCAATTTGAGCAATACCAAAGGGTATCTTCATCCGGTTGGATTGAATGATATTTTTATAGTTTACATAAATGCCCTGCGCTGTTTCGGGACGCAGGTAGATGATGCTTGCCGAGTCTTCCGCAGCGCCGATATGAGACTTGAACATCAAGTTGAACTTGCGAATGTCGGTAAGTTCACCGCCGCAGTCGGGGCATTTTTTGGCTGTTAGGTTTTCTTCGGGGATCATGTCCGCCCTAAAGCGGGACTTGCACTTTTTGCAATCAACCAATGGGTCGGTAAAATTCTCCACATGGCCGGACGCTTCCCATGTACGGGGGTGCATTAAAATGGCGGCATCCAAACCCACGATATTATCGTGAAGACGGGTCATTTCCTTCCACCATGTTTTGGCGATACGATTTTTTAGTTCGATACCAAGCGGGCCGTAATCCCACGCACCGCTTTGGCCTCCGTAAATTTCTGACGACTGGAAAACAAACCCGCGCCGCTTTGCCAGCGAAGTGATTTTTTCCATCGTTGCTTTGCCTGTGTATTCTTTTAATTCTGACATACGGGTATTGTACAAAAAATCAGGGGGTTTGAATAGGTGTTATTCTACAACAAACAAATTATGATTAATTTTCATTTATCCGATTTGATCCACTCTGCAATATCCATTAAAACCTGCGGGTCAACATTCGCTTTTATCCTGTATTCTTCAAAAATTTGCGATATATCTCTCCCTGTCGAGGGCATAAACAGGTGGTTTAATCCCTCGTAAAGTTTGAATGTCACGTTTGTCCTGCCTGCAAGTAATTCCTTATACATTGCAAAGTCAATGCCTGTTAATACCTGTACGTCATCATCGGGTTGCATTACCAGAAACGGTACAGTAATATTTTTTATGAACATCTCTGGTGGATTTAAGTATAAATCCTTAAAATACCAGGCTGTTGCGCCACCCCATCCAGGAACAAGCGTGGTTTTTGCTTCATCGTCAGGCAGGTATAAAAAAGAATTCCAGTGATCGTCCCATTGCTCATCCATAAAGGCCAAAGCAGCTTCTTTTTCGCTATCATCCTCCATAACTTCTATCGCTGCGTAATTTTGCGCTTTGCTGATATCGATCAAAAACCGCGGTGAACTGGCAAACAGGATAATTCCTGCAAAATTACCGCCCATAACGTGGATTCGCGGAGCAAGTACACCGCCATAGCTGTGACCAAGCATATAAACCCTGTTTTCGTCAATGCGCGGATCGGATTTTAACATTTCGGCTGCCAGGATCGCGTCTTCTATTTTTTCTTCCCAAACAGTAAAATACTCCGGCATATTATTCCAGTGGGTAAGCGTTCTCATGTTGTAGCGAATAACGGCAATTCCATTTGATGACAGATATTCCGCTATATCACGAAACGGCTTGTTTTCGAAAATTGTTTCATCCATATCATGTGAACCGGAGCCGTGAACCAAAACCAAAGCTGGAACTCTGTCCTGTACGTTTTTTGGCAATGTCAGTAAACCGTGAAGTTCCCATTCCGTTCCTTCGCCGACGATTATTCTTTCGGAAATTATTAGTCTGCCAAGTTTTATTTGCTGCGGAATTTCCTCGTAGATGAATATTGTCAGAGCAAAACACAGAGCTGCCGCACAGGCAAGTAACGCTGTCTTTTTTCCTGCTTTCCTTTTGTTAAAGAATATGACCGCTAACATTGTAAAAGCGGCAATTGCGATTCCTGCGACAACCAGCACCGGGTAAACATGCCGCGGCGTTGTGGTACCATAAAGAAGCTGTGCGGGAGAACTAATTAACGATAAAGGATTATACTTGGATACTTTTGGGATTACATTAATTATTGCCAGCATAATTACGACGGCACCTGTTAAAAGCAAACAAGCGGATCCTTTGTTCGTCTTGGTTGCCATCAATGTTATCAGTGCAAGTAAAAACACACCGGCTCCCCACAGACAGAACATTGCCAAAAACAAATTAGGAACACTCTCACCCGGAAACATAAACGTCGTGTAACCCCATGCGGTTAGAAACGCGATCGCATAGCTGGCCGTCCATATTAATAATGCGCCTGTGAGTTTTGAAAAAATCACTGTCGAGCGCGACAAACCTTTTGAAAGCATAATTGTCAGCGTACCTTTTGACAATTCCGATGACAACATGCCGCTAAAAACGATTACCAAAACAACAAGCCCCATTTGCCCCGTATATCCGCCAAAAAACTGCGCCCACGAATCAAGCGCAACGGGTTGGGTAATAAGACCGCTTAAATCCATTCCCGCCATTGACGGTTCGCTCTCCATAGCCCATCTTATAATTTCTGGCATAAATCTTGCAGTTAACGGACTAGCCATTCCAAAAAGCAAAAAAACTGCGCCCATAATGAGCAGTTTATAAGTCTTTGCCGCTTCAAACAGCTCTTTTTTAAGGAAAATAAAATAGTTTCTCATTGTTTTGCAAGCTCCAAATACAAACTTTCAAGGCAAATTTCTCCTGTTTCAACTCTTGATGGTATGATGTTATTTTGACCAAGTAAACGTATAACCTCATCTGAATCTACCTCCTGCTCAAATTCAAGAGTGATTGATTTGGATTTATGCTGTACTTTAAGATCACTGATTGCGCTCTCAAGGACAATTTTACCTTTGTGCAGAAATGCTACCCGGTCGCAAATCCTTTCTACATCGTTAAGAATATGAGTAGAGAATATTACCGTTGTTTTGCCTCTCACTGCAATTAAAATATCAAGGATCTCTTTTCTGCCCATTGGGTCAAGCGCCGATGTCGGTTCATCACAAATTAACAGATTAGGTTCACCGAGCAGAGCTTGTATTATGCCCAATCGCTGTTTCATTCCACGTGAAAAGCCGCCAATTTTACGGTTTGCTTTTGACAAGCCCACCAATTCAAGCAGCTCTTTACCGCGCTCCATGATTTTGGCTTTAGGCATTCCCGATAGCTCACCGCATAACGAAAGATATTCCATTGGGCGCATGTAATTGTAAAACTCAGGGACATCGGGCAGATAACCAATGCTTTTTACAGTTTTTCCGTAACTGACTTTTTCTCCACAGGCAGTGATCCCGCCGCTGTCCGTTTCCAGAAAGCCGAGTATCATATTCATGGTTGTTGTTTTACCCGCACCATTTGCACCGATGAAACCGAAAATGCTTCCCTCTGGCACATCAAAAGAAATATTGTCAATAACTTTATTCGCACCAAAACTCTTTGAAAGGTTGCGGATTTCCAGAATGTTTGCATTTTTCATTATTCATCACTTCTGCCGATTACAAAATACAATACAGGGCCGATTATGTTAACCAGCAGACAAACAGCTACCCAAAGCGGCCGGTTGCCCATTTTGTATTTGTTGTGCCTGAAAATATGGACTAACGAAGCGATCATCAGTCCAAGCTGAACCACAAACAATGGAATCAAAAAGGGTAAATACTCCAGTAATTTTTCCATGTCAATTTCCTCCTGTATCCAATAAAATAATATACTACATGCCTGCTTTTCAGAAATGGAAAGAAGCTGCTGTAAGCAGCCGGAATCATGGCACGAATTTCATATAATCACGCATCTTTTTTAGCAACTCATTCATGTCTATTGGTTTTCCGATATGGTCGTCCATACCGGATTGCAAACATTTTTCAATGTCTTCACGAAAAACATTAGCAGTCATGGCGATTATCGGTATCACTTTGGCGGCTGGAATATCCAGCGCACGAATAATATGAGTTGCTTCGTAACCATCCATTTCGGGCATCTGCACATCCATAAAAATCAAATCATATTGTTCAGGTGACCGGGAAAACATTTGAACAGCTTCCACTCCATTTTCCGCGCAATCTACAATAACTTGAGTCGGCTCCAGAAGCGCTGTCACAATTTCCCTGTTAATTTCCACATCTTCAGCCAAAAGGATGCGGCATCCTTTGAATAATCCGTCAGCGTCCGGTTGACTCCTGTCTGTCTGCAGTTGGTTTTCACCGGTGTTTTCTGCTGTACTTTGCATTATCTTAACCGTAAAGATAAAAGTTGAACCTTTGTCCGGCTCGGATTCGACCCTCAATGTACCGCCCATAATTCCTACAATGCTCTTTGAAATCGAAAGCCCCAGCCCCGTACCGCCGTATTTTCGAGTTGTGCTTGACTCAGCCTGATGAAAAGGATCAAAAAGATATTTTTGCTGTTCGGCGCTAATGCCAATTCCTGTATCCTTTATTGTGAACTGTATTGTACAGAGGTCATCTATATTTTCCAAAAGCTGCGCATCTAAATCGATAGTACCCAATTCAGGCGTAAATTTTACCGCATTAGCCAATAAATTCGTAATAACCTGCGCTAAACGATGGTCATCCCCAAAGAGACACAAAGGTATTTCATTGTCGATATTGACCTTGAACTTCTGACGCTTTTCGTTCACACGAAAACCTATAAAGCTTGATATTCGATCAATCATTTTTCTAAAAACAAAATTCTCATTGGATAGTTCCAATTTGTTTGCTTCGATTTTGGACATATCCAAAATATCGTTTATAATTCCAAGCAGATGTGCCGTTGCATCTTTGATTTTGTCAAAGGCATAATTTTTACGTTCCGTATCAGCGGCATTTTTCCCTATTCTTGTCATGCCGGTAATGGCGTTTAACGGCGTGCGTATTTCGTGGCTCATTTGAGAGAGAAAATTGCTTTTTGCTTTATTGGCCTCACGCGCTTCCTCTACTGCCATTTCAAGTTCTGCTTGCATCTTTTTTGCCTGTTGATTATCAGTGATATCCGTTAAAATAATGACAGAACCCGCATATTGAGTACGCTCGTAAATATTGTTTTTTGACAAAATGTAATAACAGCGGCGGTCATTCAACATTAAGGTGATTTCCGCATTGTCTATCTCGCCGGTTGGGGAAGCGAGTTGCTTAAGTACATCTACAGGGTTTAATTCAACAGCGATAGATATAAAAAAACGTTCGACATCATCTGCTGTGGTTTTAAAAAACTCCAGTTCCAGCGCCGAAAAAACTTTTTTAAACGAAGGATTTGCATCGGTCACACGACCTGCGCTATCCATAACCAGAAATGCATCGGAAAGACTGTTGAACAGGTTAGAAAATGCAGCGCGCCTGTTGTCAAACAACCTGAATTTAATGGAATAAATGGAAAAGGCAAAAACCATAACTAAAAAAGCAAAGGGTGTTATATCGAACCCGGGATTAAGTATATTAAAGGTAAAGATAATATTAGGTATAATGGGCAGGATCATCGCAAAGCCAATAAAAAGAACAGGTGGTGTCTTCCTGATATTTTTAACAATAAAACGAATAAGGATGATGTATGCGGCAAACATAGGAACGTACGAAACAATAAAGTGAACAGGAATCCATCTGCCGCCAATCGGGAGCAGCCCATCAAAACCACTGATAAATTCACGGTGCCATGGATTTGTAACAAGCACCAGTAAATTTACCGCTGATACTACAATTAAAACTGTCACGAGTTTGCGGGAATTTGCGAATTTGGATGCCGTAAAATGCAAAGAATACAGCAGCATCAATGATGGAATAATACAAGCCAGTGTAAAATAATGCGGATATATCCGCTGGTAAAGTTCTTCACTTAAAAGAACGGATAAACCGTTAAAAAGCGTCCAGATCGAAATTGACAGTCCCAAAATCAGGAATATTTTAACATAAGCGCTGCGATTTCCACGAAACCAAATACCTAAAACCAAGTACACTACGACATAAAAAAACGTCAATGACAAGATAAAAAATACGATATTAGTTTCCATAACATAGAATAATACCACAGTTAAGCTGTAAAATCAAAATTAATTGCAACTCAATGAGCAAAAAACTACAGGAGTTCGTGTAAAACTGCAGTTTTACGGCCAGAATTTGCGAAATTACATGTTAAATCTAATCATCAAATGTTTTTACCATATTTCTTTTCCCCATTAAATATGATTTTGTAATAAACATTTCGATGACTTTTTGTACATCATCACTGTTTTTACCAAAAACCTTTTTAGATAAAATAATCAATTCTTCTACAACTTCAGCAGCATCAACTTTTTCTTTTATTTTTTCCAAATTCATATTTGCTCCTTTGACGGCTATCCAACAGCATCTACCATTGTTATTAAACAGGGTATTTGCTGCTGATATATTCGTCTATTGTTTTTGCAACTAACTGAGAAACTACTACTGCCTGTACCACAGTTTTTGCGCCAGTTACTACGTCGCCTCCGGCGAAAACCCCTTCCCGGCTTGTATGTCCGCAATTATCAACGGCAACAAGACCGTTATCGTTTACACTTATCCCTGTTGTTGATGACACAATTACAGAGCGCGGCCCTTGACTAATTGCAACAATAACAGAGTCAGCCGGGTATAATTTTTCGGTACCTGGAATTGGTTTTGTTTGTTTGTTTCCGTATTCATCAATATAAATTTCTGAATCTGCAAAGATAACGCCGTTATCTGTTATCTCTATTGCCGTTTTCTTTAATTCGATTTTTGCTCCGTCAATTCTGGCATATTGAACTTCTACCTCACGGGCAGAAACATCGGATTCATCCAAATTGCATACGATTAATACATCTTGGCAGCCATGCCTGATCGCTGTACGCGCAACATCCATCGAAACATTACCGGCGCCAATAACAATTAATGCTTTTCCCAAATTATATACATCCGGATTCTTTAAGTATTCGATTGCGAAATGGACATGCCCAAGACTTTC
Source organism: Treponema sp. (assembly GCA_031281025.1). Taxonomy (GTDB): domain Bacteria; phylum Spirochaetota; class Spirochaetia; order Treponematales; family Breznakiellaceae; genus WQXQ01. The sequence goes on from JAITFY010000131.1 coordinate 8,901, forward strand.
GCCTTTTATATCCAGTTTTCGCGGACGCCATACTCCGGTTCCAATAAAAACAGCGCGAAATTCATCCCGAAACAAATCGTCTACCGTAAGATTGGCGCCAATGCTTGTATTTGGACGAATTTTTACGCCGCTCCCAATCAGTATTTTACATAAACGATCCATAATATTTTTTGGCAAACGAAATTCAGGAATCCCATAACGCAAGATTCCGCCAATTTTGTCGTTCCCTTCAAAAATAGTTACATCGTAATTTTTTTTGGCAAGTGTAAGCGCAATCGTTATTCCCGAAGGACCCGATCCAATTATTGCAACTTTACCGCGATTTCTTAATGATGGTGTTGGTTTGTAAATATTCAGATAATAATCGGAAATATACCTTTCTATCGCACTGATATGTACCGGAATACCTTTTTTCCCCAAAACACAATGTCCCTCACATTGATATTCCTGCGGACAAATGTGACTGCAAACAATGGACAGAGGGTTATTTTCAAAAAGAATTTTTCCAGCTTCGGTTAATTCACTTTTAAGCAGCAAACTGATTGCTTCCTTTATTGGTGTATTAACCGGGCATCCTGCACTGCACAAAGGATTTTTGCATAACAAACACCTTTTTGCATCGTCAATAATATGTCTACTCATAGATCACTCCCACTCAATGGTTGCTGGCGGTTTGCCGGAAATATCGTAAGTGATGCGCCCAATCTCTTTTACGGAGCTGGTAATGCGCGACGAAATCTCCAACAAGTCGCGGGTTTCAAACGGGTAGACACTGGCGGTCATGCCGTCGGCGCTTGTGATGGCGCGTAACGCAAGAACCCACCCGTATTTGCGCCCGCCGTCATCTGCGATACCAACCGATTTAATTGGCAAAAGAACGGCAAAAGCCTGCCAGATTTCGTCATAGAGGGTTTTCCCCGATGCGGTGCGCCTGTTCTTTAGCTCCTCTATGTAAATGGCGTCGGCTTCCCGCAGGATGTCACACTTTTCTTTGGTTACTTCGCCAGGTATGCGCACTGCAAGCCCCGGACCGGGGAAGGGGTGGCGTCCAACAATTGCTTCGTCAATGCCAAGAAACCTGCCCAACCTGCGCACGTCATCTTTGTAAAGTGATGCCAACGGCTCAATGATTTTGCCGGCTTTTCGTTTGGCATCCACCAGCGGGGAGGCTACGTTGTGATGGCTTTTTATCACATTTTTTTTGGCGGCGTCTTGTCCGCTTTCGATAAAATCAGCACGAATACTGCCCTGCGCAAGAAAATAGCTTTCTGGCAAGCCAAGACGTATTATTTCCCGCTCTTGTATCGTAATAAACATATTACCAATTATTTTGCGTTTTTCTTCCGGCTCTGTAATTCCCTTTAAAGCAGAGAGGAATTCGTCTTCACACATAATTGTATGTACATTTTTTCCCCCAAGCTTTTCCAAAATGGAGCGTACAACAGCGGTTTCATTTTTGCGCATAAGACCGGTATCCATGTACATAAGGTGAACCTGATCGCTATTAAGAATTTTTAACAACAAAACACCGGCCACTGTGGAATCCACACCTCCGGAAATTAAGAGCAATACGGGACATTCTCCTACGAGAGATTTTATCGCATGGCTTTGTTCTTCGATAAATTGGTTCATAGTTCTCTTTAATTATTATCACATAATTGCATAATTATCAAAGTACCCCTGAATTAAAACAACAGGAGTGCCTTTGTCGCCCGAACCGCTTACAAGATCGCAAAGGCTGCCAAGCAGATCTGTGAACTGACGCGGGGTGGTTCCTTCTGCTTCCATCTTGCCCATCTGATCACGTCCTGCTTTTGCACGAATTGCCTGTTCAATTGCCTTACGTGCTTCCTCTTTGGAAAGATCGGCATAAGCGTTATCTGCAAGAAACTTTAGTTTTAGTTCGTTGGGCGTTCCTGTTAAACCGGTTGTGAATGCCGGCGCTACTACCGGATCGGCAAGTTCCCATATTCCGCCGACAGGGTCTTTGAAGCCGCCATCGCCGTACACCAGCACTTCTACGGTTTTGCCGCTAAGTTCAAAGAGCGCTTGCTGCATCTTTACAACAAATACATCGCAATCACGGGGGAATAACTTTACCCGCTCTTCTGTAGCTTTGTTCGATCCAAGCAGTCCGTAAATTTCATTGTAACCGCTGTCGTTTACAGGTTTTGTTAAAAGGTCGTCAAGGGTGATAATCTTTTTTGCTCCCGCTAAAGACAATGCACGTTTTGTTCTTGCCCTTGTGTGGATGTCAGCGGCTATAACCTGATCAGTATATTCAAGAATCCGTTTTGGATCGGCGCAAAGAATTATCTCGATGTTTGAACCTAGTGATTTATAAAAAGAAATATAATCGATGCCGGTATATCTGTGTTTTGTTTCTCCAAAAAGACGGCGATATTCGCCCTCACTTAAACAATCTGAATATGGATTAAGGAGTTTATCATCAACATCTTCCCAGGTGATAAGCTGATTGCCAACTTCATCGGCAGGGTAGCTCAACTGAACTGTCACTTTTTCTACACCCCTGGCAATGCCTTTAAGGAGCATTGCAAAACGGTTTCTGCTAAGAATGGGAAAAACAACACCGATGTGTCCTTTGGAAAACTTTGATTGGACATCGGCGGCAATTTGATCAACCGTAGCATAGTTGCCCTGCGCACGCGCCAATACAGCTTCGGTAACGCCCAGTATATCACCGTCGTTGATCTGGATTTGTTCATGTTCTATTGCTTCTTTAATGGTTTGACAAACAACAGCGACTAAATCATCAGACTCACGGATTATCGGCGTCCGTAAACCAAAAGCGCTTGTTCCTATTACCCTCATCTTTAAAGTATAACAAGAATAACAAAAAATGAACAGTGGATAATTTTGTTATAAGAAGCTCTAAACCTTTTTTACAATTGACTAAAATGCAGTTTTTAGGCTAGAATATTGACGATCTAAAATCAGGGGAGTATAGAAATGGATAAAGATGAAATTTTATTTATCATCAATTCTGAATTAATCGACATTTCTAAAATTAAATTGCTTCTCTCTGGTTTAAATATCATAGACATTGCAGAAATATTACAGGAACTGGATAAAGAAAAAATTACCAGAATATTCAGAGTGTTGCCCAAGAATATTGCATCAGATGTATTTGCATACATGGACAGCGATTATCAGCAGATCATTATTGAGGCTCTTACCGATACGGAAATTGGCGAAATAATGAGCAAGCTTTTCATGGACGATACTGTAGACTTTATAGAAGAGATGCCCGCAAATGTTGTAAACCGTGTATTGGAAAATCTTCCGGCAGAAAAACGCAAGTTAATTAACCAGATTTTACAATATCCCGAAGACTCTGCCGGCAGCATTATGACTACCGAATATGTCCATTTAAGTGAAAACACCGAGGTTCATGATGCCTTTGAAATAATCCGCAAAACAGGCCTTAACAAAGAGACTATTTACACTTGTTATGTGACATGCGATGACAGGCTGCTTTTGGGAGTGGTTTCTGCAAAAGACCTTTTGCTTGCACGTCCTGCGGAGCGTATTGGGGAAATAATGGATACGGCCCCAATTTTTGCCTACACCACCGACGACAGAGAAGTTACGGCGGAGCAATTTCACAAATACGGCCTGTTGGCCATGCCTGTAGTTGACAAGGAAAAACGGCTTGTTGGTATTATCACGGTAGACGACATTGTAAATGTTATCGTCGAAGAAAACACAGAAGACATCGAAAAGATGGGCGCCCTTGCTCCTTCGGATGAGCCGTATTTAAAAACCGGAATTTTCCAGCTTGCCAGAAACCGTATCTTTTGGCTTTTGGCATTAATGCTTTCCGCAACATTAACAAGCATCATCATTTCAAATTATGAAGCAAGGATGGTAGCCATACCTATCCTGATGGTTTTTATTCCTTTGCTCATGGACACAGGAGGCAATGCCGGTTCTCAAACATCTACATTGATTATTCGCGGTATGGCAGTAGGCGAATTATTTCCAAAAGACATTGTTCGTATTCTTTGGAAGGAATTTCGTATTGCATTGCTGGTAGGGCTTGGATTGGGAATAGTCAATATGATCTGGGTTTATGTTATTTACGGCCAAGATTTGATGCTGAGTTTTGCAGTTACAATGACGCTTTATTCCACACTGATAATTGCTAAAATACTGGGTAGTATTCTGCCAATTGTCGCAAGGTGTATAAAAATTGATCCGGCAGTCATGGCTGCACCGATGATAACCACAATTGTTGATGCCCTTTCTTTGATCATTTATTTTGCAATTGCAAAGGCGATTTTGGGACTGTAGATATGTATGAAGTTTCCATGATACTGGAAAGTATATGGCTTCTGTTCCGCCAAATAACGCCGTATTGGGCTTCGGGGTTAATTGCCGGTTCTCTAGTGTCTGTTTTTCTTTCAGAAAAAATTACCGGAAAAATGGCGCAGCTTGCCACAGGCAGTTTTTGGTTTATACCGCTTTTTTTGGCTTCCATTCTTGGAATCGTTTCGCCGTTATGTATGTACGGTACAATTCCAATTATCGTTGCGCTTGGAAAAAAAGGCGTCCCTCAGCATTTGCTGGCTGCATTTATGGTTAGCTCGATTTTATTAAATCCAACCATTTTGATCCTGACATTTTTACTTGGTACAAACATAGCGTTAATCCGTCTTGTTTTAAGTTTACTCAGCGGAATTTTAGCGGGTATTCTTGTCTACTTTTTGTTTCGCAGTAAAAATTTGTTTTCTTTTGAGCGATTTACAACACAGCAAAACAAAAAGAAACGAGGTTTTTTCTCTGATCTTTTTAAAACATTCAGAATTACAGCTCCCTATCTTCTTTTTGGCATAACGCTTTCTGCATTGTTTGACAGATACATTCCGCCTGATTGGGTTTCCGG
>JAITFY010000055.1 GCA_031281025.1 Treponema sp.
GCCGCCCATTTCCATGATGGAGAAATCCAAGGGAAAGTTATTTTGGTTTTGTCGCCATACATTGTTGTCATCCTGCCGACGATGAGACTCGAACTCATACCCCATTGCTAGGAGGGGATTTTAAGTCCCCAGTGTCTTCCATTCCACCACGTCGGCTTATTCTAAAGAGTACTGCTTTTTGTAATTATTGGCAAGCGGGGTTCGCTCTTCTTTCTATTCAGCCGCTAACCGGTAAATCGCCTCTGCGTCTTTTTCATCGAGTTTGCGGAAATTCCCAATGGGACCAAAGTATACAACACGTTTGGCCATTTCGGGGATTCTTGTTAGATCGATGTTCGTTTGGGATAACTTTACCGGCATACCAATGGAGCAGAAGAAGTTTTCCAAACGTTGTATGCCTTCAAGCGCTGCCTGCTCAAGGTCGTAAAATGCGCCGTCTACTCCCCAGACTTTGGCAGCAAAACGGGCAAAGCGGGACAGTGTTTGCAAGGAGTCTTCCTTGCATGATTTGCAAACCTTTAAGTTGTAACGCATCCAGGCAGGGAAAATAACCGCAAGACCTGCGCCGTGAGCTATATCAAAAAGGGCGGAAAGCTCGTGATCAAGGGCGTGGCTTGCCCAGTCGCCGGTGCGGCCAGTATCCAGAAAACCGTTATGCGCAATAGCGCCGGCCCACATGATTTCCGCTCTGGCATCGTAGTTATTTTCCCCGCCGGAAAAGATTTTACGCGCATTACGAATGATTGTCCTTAATGTACCTTCGCAAAGTTCATCGGTAAGTTCAACGTTAGGTTCTCTTGTAAAATAACGTTCCATGATGTGAGCCATCATATCGGCTATTCCACATGCAGTATGATACGGCGGAATCGAATATGTCAATTCGGGATTCAGTATCGAAAAGGCAGGGCGGTTACATTGTAAAGTCATCCCCCTCTTCCATGGACCGTCTTCATTGGTAATTACGCAGCTTGTACTGGATTCGCTTCCTGCTGCCGGAATTGTTACGATGGTACCAATTGGCAGAGCTTTGTCTGTAGTCCTTTTTTTTTCAAAAAAATCCCATAAATCCCCATCATTAACAGCTCCAACAGCGATAGCTTTTGCGGAATCTATAACCGATCCGCCGCCTACAGCCAAAATAAGCCCGCAATTTTCTTTTCTGGCAATTTCGATACCCTCCTTAACCAAAGAAAGACGCGGATTTGGTAAAACGCCTGTTAATTCAACCCAATCAACCCCTGCGTTTTTTAGGCTCTCTTTAACCCTGTCGATTAACCCGGAACGAACAGAAGAACTGCCAGAGTGATGAAGTAATACCTTTTTTGCATACCTGGCAGATTCGCTTCCAACTTGATTTTCCATTCCTCTGCCAAAAATTATTTTTGTTCCGTTACGATATTCAAAATTTTTCATTTTTCCCTCGTACCATCTATATTTATTTTTTATTATATAATATAATAAAGATATGAGTACAGGGTTTTCTGCCAGATTTTGCCGCAAGTGTCTGGAAAGTTCGATAAATGTCGTTGATATGATCCGCTTTGCCCAAATAGTGTATCCAAATTACGATGTTTATAAAAAAAGCGGATTTCCGCGAGGTTATCCCGTAAACAAAAAAGATGCAGCCTACCAAATTGTTGTGGACATGATCCAAGATGGATATTATGTAGATTTTGTAGAGCTATTAATAGATGTGGATTCTAATGGTTTTATGGGCAGCCATTATGCATTCAGAGGCCTTGATGATGTAATCAACGATGTGATCCAGGCAGGATATAACTATGACGAAACAACAGGTCAGTTTTTTGAAGATCAAAGTCAGGTAATATCCCGCAACTGGGGACGTCTTTTGGAAGGCGATGAACGGCAGATGGCAGTAATGAGAATGGACATTGCAGGCAATTCCATTCTTGTCAGAGAGAATCCAAAGCCGCTTATTGACACAGCTTATGGCTTTTTGCAAAAGATAATTTTAAAAGCAGTACATTCCAGAATTGGACGGCTTTGGTCATGGGAAGGAGATGGCGCACTTGGAGTTTTTATGCTGGGCAAATACAGCCGTTCGGCAATTTTTGCCGGCATCGAAATTTTAAATGAAATGCATATATACAATAAAACAAAAAATCCATTAAACTCAAATATTAATCTGCGGCTTTCTGTTCATTCCGGCGATCTTGTATATTCGGATGACGAAAAAAAATGTTTAAAAGCCGACATAGTACAAAAAGCCATAAAACTGGAATCAAAAGTGGCAGTACCCAATTCATTGGTTATTTCGGAAAGTTTAGCAATGGCTCAAGATCAATCTTTACTTAATATTTTTAGTAATGTTAAAACAGTTGATTCGGTAAAATACCGTATTTACCGTGTAAGCCAGGATAAAATTTAACGGAGCATATATGAATGTTTTAGTTTTTACCAATAAAGACACTCTAATAAAAAAAATATTTCCGGCAAAAACACAATACTTTGTATTAACAAAAATTCGGGAATGTTTATCAAAAGACGCTGATATTTTTTACATTGATATTGCCGGTTTATCCGATGCAGAAATAAAAAAAACATTGGATATTATAAAAAAAGGCGCTATAGAAACACCATGGGGAATAATCGATTCCAGGGGAATCATAAAAGATCCGGCTGCAATTTTCTTTGAAGGAGCTTCCGATTATATTGGCTCGCATTTTTTTAAAGATCCTAAAAAAATTGTGACTAAACGCTTTGACAACGCTATTCAATGGTATAAAAAACTAAAAGCAACAAGTATTCTGCCGGATAAAATAGATAAAAAAACAGATAATAAATCTAAGAGCGATATTTTAAGAACCGGAATCAAGTTTCCTGCGGCAAAGAATTTTCCTGGTTGGAAAAAAATGGAAACAGGGAAAACTATGCCATTTTTTCTTCTTTATTGTTCGATGCAGGGAAAAGACCCGCTTGATTCACGTGTAGAAGAAAAAGCGCTTTCTCAAATTTATAATAGATTCGTTAACTTATTAAACAGCAAACTCAAAAAATGGGATGGGTTAAATTGGATTGATACCGGCAATGACTGCCTTTTTCTTCTGCCTCCAAAACAGGATTGCGTAGAAGCAACTATCAAAGATTGTTTAAGGATGATTATATGTGCCCCATTAATTTCACTGGAAACTCTTATGATCAAGATACCTGTAAATTTTGTCTTTGCTCTTCATTACGGAACAATAAGTTACAAACCGCCAGGGAAAACAGGCACTGTAGTAAGTGATGCAGTAAATGCAGTATATCATTTGGGCGCCAAAAAAGCACAGCCGGGCCGGCTTACCATTTCCAGTGAAGTTCCGGACGGTTCAGTTCCCAAATCCTTAGAAGATTGTTTTGTTGATGCCGGCGTATACGAAGGACGAAAAATATGGCATAGCAAAAAATTCAGTTATGAGAAACCGTGGGTTTAATCGTTGCAGCATATAAACTGTTAACCAATGCAAGTACGGCGGAAATTGCAAAGAGAGTTTCGATACCGGCTACTTTCCATATCCATCCGCCTAAAAGAGCGATTAAAACGCTGAATATGTGATTCACGGAAATACCTGTAGACAATGTTGCAGTAATTTCTTCCTGATTCGAAGAAATTCTTTGAACATATACGTTATTCGCCATGCTGGCAATGGATATGATCTGATCAAAAATAAAATTAATGCAAACAATGATAAAAGCCACAGACGGAGAAAACAATCTATGCGCAAACCCATACATAAGACATACTACAATCAGGATAAGGGTATCTCCCACCATAACTGCCTTAAAACCAACCTTATCGATTAATCTGCCGATTAATGGGCTGCAAAGCATGATAAAAACAGCGCAAATTGTAAAAAGAATTGACATGACCGATGGGCTGGCTCCATATTGTAGAATCAAAACATAGGGGGCAAAGGTAAGAAATATTTGCTTACGCGAGCCATAAAAAACTTCAAGTATATAATACTTATGGAATTTTCTTGCAAAATAAAGCCGCTGTCTTGGTATTTTAAGCCTGGTTTCTGTGAGTGCTGCAACTACCATCATTGCTGCAATAGATAAGGCAAATGCAATACCAAATACAATTCTGTATCCGATAACATCTGTTCTGTTAAACCCAAATTTTTCAAGCAGAACAAAGATTCCAATAACCAATAAAAAACCCAAAATGTTACCCAGTTGGTTGATGGATGTGGTAATTCCCAAAGATGCTCCGGCTTTACCTCGTTTTGCCAGTTCCATTGCAATCGTACTTCGCACAGGCATGATGATATGTTCACCTGTACTAAAAATAACCATAAAAATTACTACAAGGATTTTTGTCATAAACAAGTGTGAACTTGATGTCAAAAGAAGCCCTGCCATTCCGGCTGTCATAATGGCAATGCCAATTTTAAAAACCTTGCTATCCGAAAATCTATACATCAATGCAAGGATAAATATCAATAATAAGCCGGGCATTTCCCTAAAGAATTCGACTATACCTCTTTCAAAAGGTTCAATATGAATGACATCCGCAAGGTAATTATCCTGAACCCCGCGTTTAAGCCCAAATGTTATTCCAAACAGAATAAGGACACTTAAAAAACGGCCAATTTTAACATCAGGAAGATATATGTTATCAAAAAATTTGGGACGTGTCTTTTTTCTAATCATTGTATTCCCGGCATATACGCTCTGCTGTCTGAGTATCATCGTCCCCTGCCTCTATCCACTCGACGTTTGGAATCCCTGCAAAAAAAGTTATTTGCCGTTTTGCATAACGACGGCTATTTTGTGCAATTAGCGCCTGCACCCCGTCAAGGTCCTGCGATATCTGCCATTTTTTTTGCTTGTCCGTTTGTTCCGCTTCGATAAAAAATTCACGGTAACCAATGGCGCGTAAACCCGGATCATCCGGTGTGTATCCTGCTTTGAAAAGTGAATGTACTTCGGCAGCAAGACCCTGGCTGAACATTTGGGCGCAGCGTAAATTGATACGGCGGTACAACTCTTCTCTTGGGCGGGAAAGCCCAATCACAATAAAGCGGAAATTACGCCTGCTGCCGCTATTTGGATAAACTTCAAACGAAGAAAGCGGCCGGCCACAGGAACGATGAACTTCCAGCGCGCGCACAAGGCGATACTCATCGTTGATATGAATACGGCCTGCGCTGACAGGGTCGCAGCCAGCCAGCTCTTCCATAAGAGAAGCTGCGCCTTTTCCACGTAATTCCTGCTTCAGTTGTTCACGGATTTCGCTGTCGGAAGGAGGCGCTTCGCTTAATCCCATGATAAAGTTTTTAAGATAAAAGCCAGTACCGCCCGACACAACCGGCAGCTTGCCGCGACCGGCTATTTGCAGGCAGGCTTCTTCGGCAAGACGGACAAAATCGCCCGCATTAAACTGCTGCGAAGGATCGCGAATATCGATTAAATGATGAGCGAGCTTCCCGCGCTCCTGCAGTGAAGGTTTTGCCGTACCTATGTCCATTCCCCGATACACTTGCATGGAGTCGGCGGAAACAACCTCAATTTGCCGGGGACATGCAATTTGAATGTGCCCTAGAATATTAGTTTTACCTGATGCGGTTGGCCCAAAGAGTACTAAAACAGGAGTAAGTTCACTGTTCAATTTTTTATTCAATTTCCAAACGGAATTGAACTTCTTCGGTAAAAACCTGCCTGGCAGCAAGAGCAACCATTTTACCGTCGTAATCGTCTTTTTCCTCTTTTTCCATGACCGAGGAAAGCTGGTAAGCCCTGCGAGAAGCCGCAGTAGTCACTTCGTACATATTTTCGTCGTATTCAATAAGTTCTTTTAATGGGAATATCATAATGATAACTATAGCAAATTTGCAGATTAATGTCTATAGGAATATTTCCTCTAGCCAAACAGCAAGCCCTTCTTCGGTATTGGAACCAAAGATAAAGTCTGCTTTTTCGCGAATTGGCTGGCGGGCGCTTGCAGGAGCTGCGCAAAAACCGGCAACAGGAAACATTGGTAAATCGTTTTCTTCGTCTCCAAAGGCAATTACTTCTTCGGGTTTTAAACCCCGGTATTTCATTGCAACTTTAAGCCCTTCTCCTTTGGATACGCCGGCATTGATGATTTCCAAAAATGTCGGATAGCTGCGAAAGATATTAATTTGATCGCCAAAAAGTTCTGTCATTTTTTTGCGAATTTCATCGTGTAAGGACGGGTCTGCAATATACATGCCTTTGATACAACCTTTAACATCCGGCATTGTGGCAATGCTTTTTAAATCAGTTACAACCTGAGTGATGCCCGTATGTTTATAGTACATTTCTGCATCAGGGCCGTAGTTATCGATAAGAAGCGCTCCCCATTTTTGCAACGGATCGTTTTTACCGGTATGCGGCGAAATACCCGCCGGCAAAAAAACCTGGAAATGCACTCCTAATTCACGGGCAATGTTTATCCCATGATTTACGACATCCAGACTGATCATATTTGAATACAGCGTTTTACCGGCAGGAACATCGACAACTTCTGCGCCATTGAAAAAAACCATCGGGCCTTCTGCGCCAAAAGCAGCGCGAAAACGTTCAGATGACTCAATCGCCCTGCCTGTAGAGATTATTACCTGCATCCCTCCAGCTATCAGTTTTCTAATGCAATTTTTTGTACGCTCACCCAGAATTGCGTTTGGCAGCAATGTAGTGCCGTCAAGATCGATAGCAAGAGCTTTTATCAATTTGGGATCAAAGTTATTTTTCATGATTGAAGTATACCGGTTGTTGGGGAAGCAGGCAAGTCTTAACGTTAATTACAGGTATGCTGGGGGCGCAATGCCTACTACTTAGACTAGCGGATTTGTTGTAAGAACACCAACTAAAGGTTAACCAAATTGAGAAAAAACTTGAAAAAATGCAAATTCACCTTGAAGTATATTGAATAGTTTATCAATCTGTGTTACTATGAAGTATGCAAGAACCTATTGAAAGAAGAAAAGAATACCGCAAAAGAAAGAAAGAAAATCTTTGCCCCCGATGCGGGAAGAAAAAGAGGAAAAACAGTAAGTTTAGTTACTGTGATGAGTGTCGTGAATACTACAGGGATTACAACAGAGACATTGCCGAGGATACCAAAAAGGCCCGAAGAAGCAAATATGCTCTGCGAAAAGCGAAATTCTGCTGTCCCCGTTGTGGAGTATTCGTTGGAAAAAGGGCTAAAAAAATTATATGTGAGAAATGTCTGGATAAACAGTATCTGTATAATACCGGCCAAAAAAGACCAAGAAAACTAAGAAATAAATAAATATTTTATAGAGGTTATATGAAAGTCATTACTTTTGGCGAAATCATGTTAAGATTAGCCCCAGAAAATTATTATCGGTTTGTCCAGGCAAACACCTATTGCGCTACCTACGGCGGGGGAGAGGCAAATGTTGCCGTCTCTTTGGCAGGTTTTGGTATTGATGCGGCTTTTGTGACTAAATTGCCCAAACATGAAATTGGGCAGGGAGCGGTAAACAGACTAAGAGAATTTGGTGTAGATACCTCTCTGATAGTCCGCGGCGGCGATAGAGTTGGAATATATTTTTTGGAGAAGGGCGCTTCTCAAAGGCCGTCAAAGGTGATTTACGATAGAGCCCATTCGGCAATTGCAACTGCATCAGAATCTGATTTTGATTGGGATAAAATCTTTTCTGGAACGACATGGTTTCACTTTACAGGTATTACCCCGGCGCTTTCTGACAACGCAGCAGCGATCTGTCTTGCCGCATGTAAAGCTGCCAAATCAAAAGGATTAACGGTCTCCTGCGACATAAATTACCGTGCTAATCTTTGGACAAGAGAAAAAGCCGGTGAAGTTATGGGCGGGCTGTTAAAATATGTTGATGTTTGCATCGCAAACGAAGAAGATGCCGCAGATGTTTTTGGCATTAAGGCAGCAGGCAGTGACGTGACATCCGGTCAAATAAGCCACGATGGTTACAAAGAAGTTGCAATCGAACTGACTAAAAGATTTGGCTTAAAACATGCCGCAATTACATTAAGAGAATCGATCTCCGCCAATGATAATAACTGGGGAGCAATGTTATATACAGGATCAGAGTTTTACTTTTCAAGAAAATATGCTGTACATATTATTGACAGAGTTGGCGGTGGTGACAGCTTTGGCGCAGGACTCATTTATGCAAGTCTACAGGGAATGCCTCATCAAGATGCGCTGGAATTTGCAGTTGCTGCCAGTTGTCTTAAACACTCCATAGAGGGAGACTTCAATTTTGTTTCCGTCGATGAAGTTAAAAAGCTGGCAGCTGGAAATGCCTCTGGCAGAGTACAGCGGTAGCGAACATGAAGCGTATTATATTCTTTTTTGGTTTGATTCTATTTATCGCCTTTAGCTCCCCGCTTTTTGCAGCTGGCATACAGGAAGAACGGGAAAGAAGTCTAACGCAGGCAACAGCTCCTGTCCAAACCGGCTCTTCTGTGTGGAAAATCAGCAACAATGACGGCAATTTTATGTTTTTGGGCGGAAGTATTCATGTCTTACGAGAAAAAGATTTTCCGCTGCCGGAAGAATTCGACTTGGCTTTTTACCAATCAGAGAGACTTGTTTTGGAAGCCGATGTAAAACAGATGGAAGACCCGCAAGTCTGGGAATACCTGTCAAACCAAATATTCCTGCCAGACGAATTAACACTGCGGGATATCCTTAATGATGATGCATACGAATTACTTTCGTTTGTTTGTTCTCAATACGGGTTTTCGATCGACGATGTTGCAAGAATAAAACCTTCAATGGTTATAAGCATATTAAGTTTAGGGCAGATTGAGGAATACGGGTTTCTGCAACAGGGAGTTGATTTTTATTATCTGGATAAAGCAGCAAACGAAAACAGACCCGTTTTTTATCTTGAAACAGTACAATCTCAAATTGATATGCTCGTAACAATGGGTGACGGATACGAAAGTGAATACGTCCTCTATTCACTGCAAGATATGGCAAACACCGAAGCCGGACTGGAATTACTTCTTATCGATTGGAGAGAAGGCACTTCATCAATCATGGAAGAACTATTATTAGAAATGAAAGAAACATGGCCGCAAATGTATAAATCGCTGATAACCGACAGGCACGATGCATGGATACCACAAATCGAAGAATTCATAACATCCGGGCATGTTTATCTTGTAATTGCCGGCGTATTGCACAAACACGGCCCCGACGGCCTTTTACAAATGCTGGAAAATCTTGATTACAACATAGAGCAGATAACAAATAACAAATAACAGATAACATAAAAAATACTAATATTCCCAGCTTGAGAGTTTTTTTCCTATAACTCCTGTCAATATGGCGGTGGTTAATGTTTTTGCTTCGTAAAAAGACTTGTTGTCCATCGAATAACGATACAAACATGAAGGTTCCTGTTCTCCGGCCACAGAAAGCCATTTGCGGCATCCGGGATTAAGTTTTAGAAATCCTGAAGACAACGCGCTCTCTGTTCCCAAACAATTTGCGCATAACACAGCGCCTTCATGTGCGTTAAACCAAAGAAGAGTTTCATCCCCCCTGTCGCATACGCTGCAGCAATCAATAAACGGCTGAATACCAAGAAAACCCGCCCACCGCCACAGGAAGTAAACCAATAAACGTCCGCTAAGCTCTTCGCTTGCATTTTCGAGTGTGTCCAGCGTTTCTGCTGCGAGTTTTATCGCGGCAGCCCACTCGCCGCCGCCGCCGTGCGAAGACAGTATCGTGTCGGAGATTGCCGCTGCCGCCATGGAACGCTCGTACATTTCCCTTAGTCCAGGACGCCATGAACGGACGTCAAAATCGCTTAGTTTTGCGTAGTCTTTGGCTTTGTCGCGGTAAATCCAAACCTGCCCTGAATTGTATGGAGACGCAAATGCACGCAGCTTGCTTTTTGGCCCGCCAAAGACGGTCGCTTTAATTAAACCTTCTTCGGCAGTAAGAAGAAAAACCTCGCTGTTGGATTCCCCCGACGGGCGGCTCCTGAGAACTAACGCTGAATACGCTGCGGTTCTTGACATGACTGCTACAATTCAAGCGCGAAAACCTTGCTTTTACGGCTCTGATCGTAGAGTTTGCGTCTTTTTTCCGGCAGGCTTTCTACTGAGGCTTCCTTGAAGCCCAATGATTCAAACCAATCCTGGGTTTGGGTTGTCAACACAAAAACATGGCGCATTTTGGCTTTTTTGGCTTTTTCGATAAGGTAACCGACAATCTGTCTGCCAAGACCGCGATCTGTGTACTTCTGATCTGTAGCAACAGCAGCTATTTCCCCCTTATCTTCTCCCCAATCATGCAATGCACCGCATGCACGGACGGAGCCGTCAATCTCGAGTACATGATAATCGGTCTTTTTTTCCTGAATTTGTTCAGCGCTCCGCCTGATAAGAATGCCGTTTTGCATTAATGGTTCCATTAACCGCAGGATATCCGGCAAATCCCTTGAATGAAAAATACGGATGGAATCACATTCATCAGTATAAATCATCGTTCCAACACCAATATTGGAAAAAAGCTCTTTTAAAACAGCGCCTTCTTCCCTGCCATCAATGATGTGAACACGATGGATACCAGCTTGACTGGCTTTTAAAGCCAGCTTGAGTTCTCTAACAGATTGGCTTTTAACCGATTCAGAATTTATCAATTTTTCAGTTTCGACAGGTGTCAATTTGGTAATATTTAATCCATCATGTGCAGTAACTACAAATAATTTATTCGCTCCAAGCGCTTTTGAAATAATAAGGGCAATTTCATCGCTTGATACATTGTAAGGCTTTCCCGAAGGACTCCATCCAATACATGGAATAATAGGCACCATTCCCAAACTTAATACCCGCCCAAGAGAATCAGCATAGATTTTATCGACTGTGCCGGTATGCTCAGTATCGATGCCATTGATAATACCCAGCCCCCGCGCCCGTACAAAGTTGCCGATCAAAGCATCTACTCTGCTGCCGGAGAAAAATGTCATAAAACGGCTTGCAACATTAAAAGCTGCCATCTCTACATACTTGATTGCCTGCGAAGTAGTAATGCGAACCTGAATGCCAAGGGGAGAGCCTTCACGGGATGTATCGATACTGTGATCTTTTAACACTGCATCGATATTTTCTTTTACTCCGGGAACAATGACAATTTTGAAGCCGGTCTTTGCAAGAAGAGCCAAATCTTTTACAAGTCCCGGAAAACCGGGATCTTCTGTAACAGGATAATCGATTTTAAAAACCATGATTGAACCTTCAAACCGGTTTTTATAGTGAAAGACTTCCCGGATAAGGTCGACATGTGGATTGATACTACTCATACACTTATTTTAATACGAAATGGCATGTGTGACTAGTTTGCGCTAAAGCTATTTTCTACGATTCCGATATTAATAATGAAATGGGAAATATGTTTCCCTGGAAACAAATTTCCCTTCCCAGATGTAATTATACGTCCGTTGGACGTTTATGATTCGTCCGGGTATCCTCACCCTTCCGGGAACGATGGGTCGAGGGTGGCGATTCCTTCGGAGTCGCACAATGGCACAGTTCAGCATCTGCTGGACGCAAACAAAAAATGAGTTGTTCTTTGGAAAAACTCAAAAAAAAGAACCGTAAAGCGGTTTTTTTTACGGCATGGAAGCCGCGGTGTTAGAACTAAATTAGTTGCACCGGAAAAGCCAAAGGAGTGAATATATGATTATCAATCACAACTTAAGTGCAATGATTGCCGACAGATCCCTCAAAGTTACCCAGACGTTTCTGGATAAAAACATGGAAAAACTGTCAAGCGGACTGCGCATCAATCGCGCCGGCGATGATGCTTCGGGATTGGCTGTATCAGAAAAGATGCGGTCACAAATTCGTGGTTTGAATCAGGCATCAACCAATGCCCAAAACGGCATTTCGTTTATCCAGACCACAGAAGGTTATCTTCAGGAATCCCAAGACATTATCCAGCGTCTGCGCCAATTATCAGTGCAGGCTGCAAACGGAATTTATTCCGATGAAGACAGATTGTACATCCAGGTTGAAGTTTCATCTCTTGTTGCAGAAGTAGACAGAATTGCTTCGCATGCACAATTCAACGGAATGAATCTGTTAACAGGCCGTTTTGGCCGGCCAGTCGGCGAAAATGTGGTTACCGCCTCTATGTGGTTTCATATCGGAGCTAACATGGATCAGCGAACGCAAGTGTTTGTCGGCACCATGACATCAAAGGGTCTTGGACTCCGTGATGTTGGTGACGATACCTTTATTTCACTGTCCGAACCGGACAGTGCCAATCGTGCCATTGGAACACTCGACAGAGCGATCAGGATCATCAACAAGCAAAGGGCTGATCTTGGCGCCTATCAGAACCGCCTTGAACACGCAGTACGCGGCCTCGACGTTGGAGCAGAAAACATGCAGGCAGCAGAGTCCCGTATCCGCGATGCAAACATGGCGAATGAGACAGTACGATACACCACCAACATGATTCTTTCACAGTCTGGTACAGCCATGCTGGCGCAAGCCAATCAAAGAGGTCAATCGGTTCTACAGTTGCTGCAATAAGCAGTACGTATCTTTGGCTGCTTGCAGACAAAAACTGCTTGCAGTCAGGTACGCAATGTCTCTCGGAAAGGCGCCTGGCCGTCACCCGCGCAAGCGGTTGGTGGCCGGGCTTCTTTTTTTGGGTTTTGGTGACTGACACCCACGCTATAGGTAACGCAGCGCGTGGTGCCTGGCACCGCCGCTGTCCGCTGGATTTTTTGTTATTATGCAGTGCTTGCAAAAAATACACTATCCATGCTATATTTTATTTTAGAGGAATGCATGCAAATTCAATATCAAGAAACAATGACATTAGACGAAAAACTTGCTATAGGTTGCAAGTCTGCTGAATTAAGAAAAGCAGGTGACGAAGAGAGTGCAAACCGTCTTTTAAGAACAGCCCCATTACCACCCTATATTGCAAAAGTAATCAAAGAAAAAGTAGGATTAGACTATTTAATAAACAGCGGCTGGAATTTATCAGAAGCGGAGTTAGCATTTGGATCTAACTGGCTTAGTAAGTAATATAACTATTGCAACGGCAAATATCGACTATGGTCGTAAAGGTTTTGCAACCAAAGGAAAAGCAGAAGAAGGACGCATTTTATACGAAGATGGTATAGCTATTGCAATGTCTACTTTCAAAGAAGCGCAAATTTCTGCCGATCCTCAGGCAATGTTGCTTTCCGAATATACCTTCATAACCCAAGAACTTCAACTTTGTGAAAAAACAGACAAAGACTCAATAAATAGCCTTACCAAAGCGATACAAAGTTTCGACGATGCATTTCTTGCACTTGAGGCAGTAGTTGATCCTGCCTATAAAATTTCTGAAAAAACATATCCCCATAACGGTAAATACCGTGCACAAGGTTTTCCAAAAGATGCATTTCACACCGCTTTTATATCTCACCAAACAAGGCTAAAAAATATACTCCGTACCCCCCGGCATTGACCCAATAGAAAAAGCCCTATTAAAACAACGCCTTGCCAATCTCCCCATCGCTCAAAACAGCTATATTGAAAAACAAAGGAAAGCTTTAATAAATTAGCAATGAAAAGTGAAAAATGCTGTTGTCCGCAGGCAGCGTGTTT
>JAITFY010000118.1 GCA_031281025.1 Treponema sp.
CAATGCAAAAGAAGGGCCCCCCTCTGGGCAAAAATAATTTTATTCTTGTATCCCCCCCCCCCCCCCCCATGTAGAACCAGTAGAAAATCAAGTAACAGTAAAGAGGTTAATATGAAAAACTCTAACCGGGCCAGGTTGTGGCAAATTGCAGCCATGATAATACTAATCGGATTTATCGTAGTTGCATGTGATGAAGACAACGGTAAAGGTACAGACAAAACTGTAAGCGTAGGAATACAAACAGGTACTTTGACAGCAGGAACGCCAGGACACGTTACCTTTGCTGTAACAACGGCAAACATCAATAACGGCATATACCAAGCGGTTGTGGCGGGCCTTCCAACCGGCGTAACCGTCTATGGGCAATTAGCAATCAGTTCTAACAGCGGAACACTGACACTTGCAGGAGGTACAAACACCACAGCAGCCGTAACCAGTACATTAAAACTGACAGTTGACGGCGCAACATCATCATCTTTTACCCTTACAGTAAGTCCATCTGGCGGCGAGGAGTGTGAGTGCGGAGAGCCTTGCGATTGTGATTGTGGAGCGCTTTGCGACTGTGAGTGCGAGGATTGTCAAAAATGCACCGACTGTGGCACCACACCTTGTTCTTGCAAAGCCGAGCCATTGCCCGGCGTAAATTTTTCGCCTATAACTTCCGTTTTGGCGGATTGGGGGGTGATGCAACAACGCATCAGAAGTACCCAATCTAGCCTAATGGACCAAAGCAACGCCATAGCCGGCCGATTTGCCGGGTGGGAGAGTGATTTACAAACCGGTTCCGCGGCGCAGGGTTTCGCCAAAAATGTTCAAACCGCACAAGGACACATACGAAGGTCTTACAACGGCACGGATGTGTCACCTTTCACGGTCGGCAATGTCAAAACCGCGGTTTCCGCCCAAATCGACGGCATGATACAACAAATACTGCCTTTCATAGGCCAACAAGACAGGGCGTTGTTTACCGCCAAAATAGAAGCGTTCAAACAGGCAACCGTTTACAACCAGCGACGTAATTACCCCCAAGGGGGGTTCGATGAAGCAGCAGACGCTCTTTGGGACAGCCTATCTTTACCCATGGAAGCCAACCCATCCGCATGGGCTACCTTCAACGATTACACACAGGCTGCTCCATTATTAAAAACCCTGCTGGAAGCCGCGTTGCCTGCGGAGTTGGGGCCGTACCGCGATGACATTTTGCGACAATTGGAATGTTATGCAAAGTTTGACGGTTGGACACAGGATTTGGAACACTTAAATTATTTGAAATCCGATGACTCTTTGGGGACCGCATGGACGTAGCGGGGTGCCTGGCACCTCGCCTGGCACCTCGCCTGGCACCTCACCTGGCACCTCACCTGGCACCTCGCCTGGCACCTCACCTGGCACCTCGCCTGGCACCTCACCTGGCACCTCACCTGGCACCTCGCCTGGCACCTCACCTGGCACCTCACCTGGCACCTCACCTGGCACCTCGTCTGGCACCTCAGTTGTCACAGGCGGCGGCGGGCAAAGCCCTCGCTGGCGACATTCGGTGAGACAGCTAGTTCTCCACAAGTTCCAAATAACAATTTAAATTCAAGATAACAGTGCATAAACAGACATCTCAGCCGACCGGAGCCAGCGAGGGCTTTGCCCGTTGCCGCCTGAGAGGACTGCTTGGAGAGGTTTTCCTCATCACCGCCGGGGCAGTGCCCGCCGCCGCCTGAGAGGACTGCCTGGGGAGGTTTTCCTCTAAAACGCAGTGATTTCCCCATTGATCATATTCTTTCTTTTTATTAAAATGAAATTAGATAGGAATAAAAATGTTAAAAGAGATGGATTTTAAGAATATAATTCGGCTTGACTCTGAGCTTAATCAAATTCAGGACTTTGATTTACTGCTGGAAAGAATACTTTTTGAAGCAAGAAAAGTTGTTCATGCGGATGCCGGGTCTATCTATATAACAATACCAACTTTGCCCGAAGAAGAAGGAAAAGAGAAACTTTCCATAAAATACTCACAGAATGATACCATACAAGAAAATCTGCCGGTGGGTCAAAAGATGATCTACTCGGTATTTACTGTTCCCATTAACGAAAAATCAATTTCCGGTTATTGCGCCCTGAATAAAACATTGATAAATATACCCGATATGTATAACATTCCTCCTGAATCCCCTTATAAATTCTATACACACTTTGATAAAATTACAGGATATAAAACCGTTTCCAGCCTAACCACACCGCTTATTGCCACCGATAAAAGACTCATGGGTGTTATTCAAGTCCTTAATTCCAAAGATCAGAATGGCAATATAATTCCATTTTCTTCTGACGATGAAATAATGCTCACTCACTTTGCTACCAATGCAAGCATGGTTCTTCAAAGAGCGTATATTACAAGGGCAATGATCCTGCGTATGATCAAAATGTCGGAGTTACGTGATCCTAAAGAAACAGGAACCCACGTAAACCGCGTTGCAGGTTACTCGGTAGAGATATATGACCGCTGGGCCTACCATAAAAAAATACCGCCGGAAGAAAGGGAAAAATACCGCGACACATTAAAAATCAGCTCAATGCTGCACGATGTTGGAAAAGTTGCAATCTCCGATACGATCCTTAAAAAACCTTCGCGATTTACCCCAGAAGAATATCAAGTTATGCAGAATCATACAGTTTACGGAGCTAGCTTATTTCATGATGAAACAAGCTCCCCTGTTGATGTGCTTGCCAAAGACATTGCAATGACCCACCACGAAAACTGGGATGGTACGGGTTATCCTGGCTGGGTAAATCCACACACAGGGCAAGTAGAAAAAGCAAACAGCGAAGGTAAACCCCTTGGCAAACAGGGAGAAGAAATCCCGCTTGGAGGCAGGATTGTCGCAATCGCCGATGTCTATGACGCACTCTGTTCAAAACGCGTATACAAAGAACCCTGGACAGAAGACGATGTTTTAAACGAACTGCGTAAACTTTCCGGCACAAAGTTTGATCCCGAACTAATCGAAGCCTTCTTTGAAGTACTCCCAAATATCAGGCAAACCAAAGAACAGTATCCAGAAGACGAAGAATAACTTAAAAACCTGTTAGATATTATACTTTTAACATTTTAGTTAACAATTTATCAAAGCTGTCGGCGAATTGTTTTAGCTCTTTTTTGCCATAACTGGCAGTTCTATCGAATTCCATACCGTTATCTGCAAGTCCAACTGTAAAATTACGCAAAGATAACAATTCATTTATGTTATTGACTGTAAATGTACGGCCGCGATCATCAACTACACAAACTCCGTTTTCTACAAGACGCTTTGCAAGAGGGACATCTCTTGTTATTACAAGATCGCCTTTTTCGGATAAATCGACAATACGATCATCCGCAGAATTTTCGGTATTTGGGCTTATGTCCATTTCGACAAAACCGTTAAGGTTTGGAATTGGGCGGTTAGCGGCAAATATTAAACGTATTTTAAGCTTTTGCGCCCTGCGCAGAACAAGATCCCGCGCCGCTTTTGGACAGGAATCCGCATCAAGAAGAATTTTCATAATTACTAAGGTTTTTCCCCGAATAAATTCAGGGCATGTTCAAGCTTTGAAATTAAACGGGTAGTACGCTCTTCTATTTCCTGTTCTTCCCAGGAAATTTCTGAATTGCCGCTTTGTTCTTCCTGTTTTTGTTTGATTTTGTTTATTTCGTCACATAACAAAAAACCGGTTAAAATTGCGATATTAAGCGGCTCGTTAATACCGGAAATGTTTTGGGTATTTTCAACGGCTGCCCTGTATTGAGTCAGTATTTTGTTAAGATATTCTTCGTCTTCATCGGTGGTTATTGTAAAAGAAGTCCCCAGAATTTCCAGACATAATTCATTGACCATTTTTCTCCACAAAACCCTTAAAAAATATCCAGCTCTCCCTCACAAGAGGAATCGTTGTCTGACAGAGCATCGTCTAATTGATCAGTTTCTGTTTCGGCAATTTCAAAAAACTCCTGTTTTGTATCAGGTGCTGGAATAGTTTGTTTTTCTGCTGTTTTTTTGGCAGGATTTTTTTTGGCAGTAGTTTTTTCTTTAAGGCCTTTTTCAAAAGCTTCTTCAAACTGACTTAGACGATCAAGGGCGGCAATAATACCGTCCTCGATTCGTCCCTGATCTTCTTTAAAACGCAGAACGAGCGTTTCAAGCTCGTCCAGACGTTTTTGATTTGCTTCGAGTTTATCATGTAAAGCGGCTTTTTCCAAAACCAAAGCGGTATTTTCCGTAGACAAAGTCTGAAGGAATTCAACCATCTTGGCAACTTTTGTTTCCAGCAGCTGAACTTGCTCAAGGCTGATCATAGAGCTGCCTTTGCTTTTTCGACAATTGCCGCAAATGCAGGAGCATCTTCCGTTGCAAGATACGCCAATGTTTTACGGTTAATGATGATGTTGGATTTTTCAAGACCGGCAATCAACCGTGAATAGGAAATTCCCAACTCCCTGCATGCAGCGTTTATCCTGATGATCCAAAGACGGCGAAAAACACCCTTTCTGTCCTTTCTGTCGCGATATGCATAAGACAAGGATTTTGTCACTGCATCTTTGGCAGTTTTGTAATTGGTACTGCGCCGTCCCCAGTAACCTTTTGCCAGTTTTAATATTTTTTTACGATGGTTCTTTCTTTTGGAACTATCTATTGCTCTTGCCATAAAATTCCTCTGTTAACTAGCCGTATGGTAGCAGCTGTTTTCTGATTACAGGTACATTATCTTCTGATAAAATACCAGCTTGACGTAAGCCGCGCTTGCGTTTGGATGACTTTTTGGTCAAAATATGGCGCAGATTTTGTTTTTTATACTTTACCTTGCCCGTACCGGTAAAAGAAAAACGTTTGGCTGCAGCTTTTTTAGTTTTCATTTTGGGCATATACTACCTCTTGTATTATTTTTTTCCTTTTGGACTTAAGATCATGGACATAAATCTGCCCTCCATTGCCGGCGGTTTATCCATAACGTACTCTCCTTCGATTCTGGAAAGTACATCTTTCATTACATCAAAACCAAGCTCTGTATGGGCAAGTTCACGACCGCGGAAACGAATCGTTACTTTTACCTTGTTGCCGCTGATTAAAAACTCCTTTACATGTTTGGATTTAAAATCCAGATCATGATCATCGATTTTGGGCTGCATACGGATTTCCTTTAGCTTGATTATCTTTTGCTTTTTCCTGGAATCCCGCAACCTTTTTTCGTTTTCAAATCTGAATTTGCCGTAATCTAAAATCTTGACCACAGGGGGTACCGCCTGAGGCGCTACTTCCACAAGATCAAGACCAGCATCCTGGGCAAATTCCAGCGCTTTAGAAACAGACATTATCCCCTGGTCTCCATCATCCCGGATTAGACGAACTTCCCTGGAACGTATCTGCTCGTTTATTCGTAAATCTTTTTCCGCCAACTGGCCTCCTATCCTCCTTGTCAGTCTACCAGATTTTTTTACTTCTTGTCTAGTGGGTAGCTGTCAGTACGGAATAATCTCCGTGCCGATCCCTTCGTCGGTGAATAGCTCAATTAAAATGGCGTGGGGAAGGCGGCCGTCGATAATATGGGCTTTTTTTACTCCGCCGTCAAGAGCCATAGCGCAGCAGTCGGTTTTGGGGATCATGCCCCTTGTTATAATACCTTCGTTTTTAAGCGTTTCCAGCTCATTTCTTGATACAGACTTAATCAGGGAATTCTCGTCCTTAATATCTTTTAGGATACCCGGAATATCGGTCATTAATACCAGTTTTTCTGCGTTAAGGGCAGCGGCTATTTTTGCGGCTGCAATATCGGCATTTATATTTAACGATTTACCTTCGTTTTCGCCTGTTCCATACGCTACAGATGAAATAACCGGAATAATGTCAGAATCCAAAATTGTATTAATGATTGATACATCAACCTGCTCGATTTCGCCGACAAGACCTAAATCGATACTGGTTTTAAATTGTTTTGCTTTAAGCATACTGCCGTCGATACCGCAAAGTCCTATTGCCCTGCCTCCTGCTTTTTCTATAAGGGCGACAATATCCTTGTTCACCTTGCCGCACAGAACCATTTGCACAATGTCCATGGTTTCTTCGTCTGTGTACCTAAGCCCATTTTCAAAACGGCTTTCTTTGCCGGTTTTTTTTAACATTGATTCAATTTCCGGCCCGCCGCCGTGAACAAGCACGGTTCGTATTCCTACGCATGACATAAGAATAACATCTTCTATCACTGCTTTTTTTAAATCATCGTTGAGCATGGCGTTTCCGCCGTATTTAACAACAATGGTTTTATTATTAAATCTTTGAATATATGGCAAAACCTGTACTAAAATTCCTGCCCTGTTTTTACTGGAAATTGAGTGTTCTGGTTTTTTCATGATCGATAATCTCCGTTAATTTTAACATAGTCGTAAGTAAGATCACATCCCCAAACAGAAATGCAAGCACTCGTGCCTTTAAGATCGATTAAAATTTCAATTTCTTCTTCGCTAAGTACCTCTTTGGCTTTTTTTTCGTCAAAAGGAACAGTAACGCCGTCCTTGCAAACCTGAACCAACCCTGCCCTGCTCTTAAAAACTACACTGGCTTCATCTGGGAAAAAATCCACTCCGGCATACCCCATAGCGCATAACACCCGCCCCCAGTTGGCATCCGCCCCAAAACACGCAGCCTTAACAAGGCTGGAAGAAGCCACCGACATTGCCAGCGCCTCGGCAGCCTGCTCACAATCAGCGCCAGCGACAGTCACGGTAATAAGCTTAGTCGCTCCTTCCCCGTCACGGGCAACCATCCGCGCCAAAGTTACACAAACAAACTCAAGCGCAGCAGAAAAAACCTCATAAGCAGCAGTTTGCTCACTATTAATTATTGGGTTTTCGGCTTTTCCGTTTGCTAAAACAACAATCATATCATTGGTGGAAGTATCACCGTCTACCGTCACCCTATTAAACGATTTTTTTACAGCATTTTGTAAACATGCTTCCAAAGCGTCCACAGTTATCGCTGCGTCTGTTGTGGCAAAAGCGAGCATTGTGGCTTGCTTCGCAGCTTCCATGTTAGGATGAATCATCCCCGATCCTTTTGCCATAACGCCAATTCGTACTGTTTTGCCGCCAAGTTCTATTTCTACGGCAATTTCCTTCTTGCGAATATCGGTTGTCATAATTGCTTCAAGCGCGGCTTCATGCCCCAACACATCATCACGCAATTCGGCTTTTAGGGTGTCGATATTCTTTTCGATTAAGTTAACCGGTAAAGGAACACCGATAACACCTGTCGAAGCAACAACAACTTCTGATGGATCAATTTGCAAAATACCGGCTGCCGCTTCCGCCATTTTTTTTGCCGCCGCAAGCCCTTGCGGCCCCGTACAGGCATTGGCATTTCCGGAGTTTACGATAACGGCTCGTACTTTGCCGTCTTTAATATTTTCCTGGCTTACCTGCACACATGCGGCTTTAACTTTATTTGTAGTAAACATCGCTGCAGCCGTACATGGCGTAAGCGAACAAATAATTGCCAAATCTTTTTTTTGGGATGTAGGTTTTATTCCGCACCGGATACCTCCGGCCAAAAAACCTCTGGGCGCACATATTCCGCCTGTAATTTCTTTCATTTTTCCTGCCTGTTAAAATAACATTGGTATTGTTTCCAATCCGGCTCTTTCATCAAAGCCAAATAAAATATTCATGTTCTGTATCGCCTGGCCTGCAGCGCCTTTTACCATATTGTCAATTGCCGTAACAACAATCAATGTAGAGCCGTTTAAATCGACATGAACAGAAATGTCGCAGAAATTTGACATTCGCACACGGTTTGTAGCGGCAGTTAAACCCAGCGGCAATACACGCACAAAAGGTTCGTCTTTATAAAAATCGACATAAAGTTCATGTATCTCAACCGTTTTTGCAGTTGTTCCAAGTGGAATGTAAATGGTGCTTAGAATACCCCTGTTTATTGGAGCAAGATGCGGCGTAAAAATCACCTGCGGCGCAGGAGTTCCCGCTCTTAACGCCATCATAGCAAGGTTACGTGTTATTTCGGGAGAATGCCTGTGGGAGGCAACCTTGTAGGGCGTTACCGAGTCGGCGCACTCACTGTAGTGAAAAGAGCGGGACGGCTCTCTGCCTCCGCCTGAGATACCGGTTATCGCATTTATGATAATTGGCTTCTCTACAGAGGGACTCTGTAGAGCCGGAAAAATGCCCAAAGAAGCGCCGGTTGGGTAGCAGCCGGGATTGGCAATGATAAGCGGTTCTTTTGCGTTATCCTTGATCTTTTGACGGTTCAATTCTGGAAGGCCGTATATCGATTTTTTATGCAGCTGCGGAAACTGATATGGTTTTCCGTACCATTTGCTGTAAACCTCTTCATCATCGTCAAAACGAAAATCAGCGGACAGATCAATGTAGTGAACTTTCCGTTCCAAACAGGCGGCGCCAAAGTGTTCCCCCACCGCATGAGGAAGCGCAGAAAAAACCACATCCGCTGCGGCGATTACTTCTTCGGCCTTTAAAAGCGGTGCAGAAACCACACCCAAAAAATTAGGGTAAATATCCTCTACACGCTCCCCTTCAAAACTTACTGAGGAAAGCAATAACTTGTCAATTTTAGGATGCTTAAAAAGCAGCCTGACCAATTCAGCTCCGGCATAACCGGTTGCGCCAATAATCCCTGCAATCATGGGGTAATTATGCACTTTTGGAGGTTTGTGGTCAACATTTGTAACCATAACCAATACCGGCACCTTTACTATTAAAAACAATAAGGATATACTTTAATCATGAAAAGATATTTATTTGCTCTTGTTGTTGTATTTTTATTTTCTGCTTGCGCTTCAACTGTGTATATCCCCGATGATTTGTCCCCTGCGGAAATTATACAACGGGCGCAGGAAGCTTTAGACAGGAATCGTTATCATGTTGCTACTCAGTATTACGAGGCTCTGCTTGAACGTTACCGTCATAGTATTGATCTT
Source organism: Treponema sp. (assembly GCA_031281025.1). Lineage (GTDB taxonomy): Bacteria > Spirochaetota > Spirochaetia > Treponematales > Breznakiellaceae > WQXQ01. The sequence goes on from JAITFY010000118.1 coordinate 8,974, forward strand.
GTCATTACAGCAGAATATCATATTGCCTTTATTCATTATAAACAGGGAAGATACGATCAAGCACGCACAGAAATGAACATCCTGTTAGGGTACTATAATTCACCAGATGCAGAACTGCTCCCGCAGCATTTCCGGCGGCTGGCTCATATCGTACTTGAAAGAATAGACGAAAAAGAAAACCAGCGCCGGTTATTTTCCAAAAACAGGCAGTAAGTAAATGTTACAAGCCGCTACGGATATTTTTTCTTGAATCCTATTACTCTGGATTGAGCTGTGACATCCAGCGCAGAAACCTCTCCCCTTGCCAAATAGTGATAACCAATACCTGCAATCATTGCAGCATTATCGCCGCATAATTCAAGCGGAGGAAATACGCAGCTAAGATGAGCCTGCTGCGTTAGGCGTTCCCTTAAAAGGCTGTTTGCGGCAACGCCGCCTCCTGCAACAATTACAGAAAGCCCTGTATCTTCGGCAGCATTAAAAAGCGCACGTTGGAGTATATCCACCGCAGTTTTTTGAAAAGAAGCGGCAATATCCTCTTTTGTAAAATCCGTCTTTACTTTAAATATATCCAGCTGATTAATAACAGCGTTTTTTAACCCTGAATACGATACATCATAACGATGATCTCCCTTATGCAGCGACGGAATTGGAAAGCGAAATGCGCTATTATCCCCGTTTTGCGCCATTTTGTCGATTACAAGACCGCCGGGATACCCAAAATTATAAAACTTGGCAACTTTATCAAACGCCTCTCCCACTGCATCATCGATTGTAGTACCCAACACAGTAATATCGTCAAACCCATCAGCCCGGCAAATAATCGTGTGCCCCCCCGACACAAGCAACCCAAGAAAAGGGTATTCAATTCCAACTTCCAACCTCTCACTTCCAACTTCCAGAAAGGGTGCATACAAATGTGCCAGCATGTGATCAACTGCAATAAACGGGATATTGCGCGCCCATGCAAACGCTTTGGCAAAGGAAAGCCCAACCAAAAGAGAGCCAAAAAGCCCAGGACGGTTTGTTACGGCAACCGCATCGATATCCGTTACACGCAATTTGGATTTTTCCAAAGCTTCATTTGTAACAGCATATATCCATTCTGTATGTTTGCGGCTGGCAATTTCCGGCACTACCCCGCTCCATGGCGCATGGAACGGTATTTGAGAGGTTATAACATTTGAGAGGATTTTTTTGCCATTTTCTACGACAGCAGCGCAGCATTCATCGCAGGAAGTTTCGATACCAAGAACTTTCATCTGGTTTTGAGTATATCAGATACAGTTTTTAAAGAAAAACCTTGCTGAACAAAAAGCGGGAATTGCTCGGCAAGTAAAGGCGCAAGTAAAGGCGACCATGTATGGCCAATCATTACAGAGCTGCCGCTTCTTTGCGCTCCTGTAAGACCGCCCGAAATATGACGCAGCATAACATCTCTACTTTGTTCGTTATCGATAAAAACATTTCTTTGAGCAATTTGTATTCCCAGCTGCTGTGCGACAGCTGGAACAACAGATTCCGAAGTTGTCCGGGAATCCAGAAAATGCAGATTATGCTCGATGCAAAAATCCAAAATGGCCCGCATTGCTTCATTGTTCATCGTTATCCTTGAACCTTGATGATTGTTAATACCGGTTACCGGCCCTACTTCTTCAACGTTCCGCAATAGTATTCCCCTGATTTCTTCTGCACTCATTCCGTAATAGATAGCGCCGGGACCGGGATTTTGGCCTCCAATTGATTCCATCGGCTGGTGCAGGATCACTTCCTTTCCTGCGGCTCTGATACGATTTGCGGCTTCAACAGAATGAGGCAAACCCGGTAATACTGCGATTGTCAACGGATACGGAATTCGCAGAAAAGGTTCAAGTTCCCTTAGGTTGTTTCCCGCATCATCAATTACAAAAACAAGCGCCCCTCTGTTTTCGACAGGACTGTACGGCGGAATAACAGTGGGAGTTACCGCCCTTGTATCTTCGGTGGCAGGCGGACGTAAGGCAGCAGGCGTTCTGTTTGGCTCTTGTTGACCCGGTATCATCTGGCGTATAGGCGCAGAAGGTGTTTCCTGCTGGATACGGGTAATATGTTCAGTTTCACTGCTTGTTTGCAGCATGGTAACAACTGTTTCGGGCACAAAGCTGTCTAGTGTTACATCATTTTTGGGTATATTACTTTCGCGATTCAATGCAGAATGAATCGAAATAATTGTAAGAGAAATCCCCAAAGAAAAAGCCACTATTAAACCAACAAGGAAAAATGCCCGTAATTTGTCTAAAAAACCCGTTTTTTTCATCTTTTTTTGTGATATTTTTTTCTTTTTTTCCGTTTTTTTCATATTTTCCTATTTAAATATCGGCCATTTTAGCCGAATATCGAATATCCATTGTAATATGTTGACAAAAACGGTAATTTATTCTATGCTTATAGTTACAATATAATAGTTACAATAATTAGGAGTAATGGAGGTAAAATGAAACTTAAATTTAAACTTAGTGTAATGGTGATAGTCATTTTGGCAGTAGTGGTAGCGGGAATTTCGATAATTCTGGTACGGGAAGCTTCCAACATCAGTGTTAGCTTGAATACACGCGGTATTGGTTACATTGCAAACGAGCAGGTTGCATACTGGGAGGGAAGGCTGGAAGGCCATATGCGGATGCTTCATACCCTGACTAACATAATGGCAAATTACCGGGGGTTACCGCCAGTAGACAGGCGCGATCAGTTCGACAATATGCTTTTGGGTACCATTAACTCCCAGCAAGGGATAACAAGTATTTATACGATCTGGAGACCAAACGGTATAGACGGTATGGACAATCAGTTTATAGGCAGGGAAGGATCTACACCCACAGGGCAATACGCTTCGAATTTTACAAGAGAAACAGGTCAAATGCAGCTTAGACCCACTGGCGATATTGAGCCCGCGTTTGCCCATCTTGACAGCCCCCTAGGAAGAAATGACAGGGTGGAAGATCCATTCATGAGAAACATTGCCGGACGTGATGAATATATATTTAGAATGTTTGCCCCTATCATTGATCCTAATCCCCCTTCTGGTACAAATCCGGTTGTAGGAGGCGTGGGTTGTCTCATGACTATTAATGCCATTCAACCAACACTTGAAGAAACCCTTCGTTCACACGAGCAAATCACTGTAATGGCGATTTACTGTAACAGCGGGTTTATCCTGGCGCACAGATTTCCCGAGCGTATAGGTTCAACACTGCTCGAAGCAGATGCATTTTACGGCGATGCAATACATGAGGTAAATGCCGCTGTTCAGAGTGGAGAGCATTATTCCGGTACTGCTTATTCCGCCATTTTAAACACAAATTTGATAATAGAAATTGTATCTTTTCAGATAGGCACTTCTGACAAAACCTGGTCGATCATGGTTGCAGCATCAGAACACTATGTTTTAAGAGAAGTACGAACCATAACCACATTTACCTTTATTATAGCGGGGATAGCTCTTGTAGTAGCGGCAATAATTGTTTTCTTTGCTCTTAACCGGACAATTAAACCGATTGTCAAAGTAGCAGATACCCTTAAAGATATTGCCGAAGGCGAAGGCGACCTTACACGGAGCATTCTCATCAATTCCAAAGATGAAGTAGGCGATCTTGCCAATCACTTTAATCACACTCTGGAAAAGATCAAAAACCTGATAATTATTATCAAAGGGGAAGCCAATAAGTTATCCGACATCGGCAGCGATCTTGCAAGCAACATGAATGAAACTGCCGCTGCTGTAAACGAAATTACTGCCAATACCCAGAGCATCAAAGGCCGTGTAATAAACCAGAGCGCCAGTGTAAGCGAAACTCACGCCACAATGGAGCAGCTTACAAATAATATCCATAAACTGGACGAGCATGTTGCAAGCCAGAGTAATTATGTATCCCAGGCATCATCCGCCATTGAACAAATGGTTGCCAATACAAGGTCGGTTACAGAAACGCTCATTAAAAATGCCGCTAACGTAAAGGGGTTAAAAGAATCCTCCGAAGTTGGCCGCTCAGGATTACAGGAAGTAGCATCGGACATTCAGGAAATTGCACGTGAATCCGAAGGACTTATGGAAATTAACTCTGTAATGGAAAACATTGCCAGCCAGACAAATCTTCTTTCTATGAACGCGGCAATTGAAGCTGCTCATGCAGGAGAGGCAGGCAAAGGTTTTGCCGTAGTTGCCGATGAAATACGCAAACTTGCCGAAAGCTCAAGCGAACAGTCAAAAACAATTGGCACGGTTCTCAAAAAAATAAAGGAATCCATCGATAAAATTACCAAATCCACAGAAAATGTTCTGAACAAATTTGAAGCAATCGATTCCAGTGTTAGAACCGTATCCGAACAGGAAGAAACCATCCGTAACGCAATGGAAGAACAGGGAGCAGGTTCAAAACAAATCCTTGACGGTATCAGCAATGTAAACGAAATTACCCGTCAGGTAAGGAGCGGCTCTCAGGAAATGCTTACAGGAGCAAGAGAAGTAATCGAAGAAAGCGCTAACCTTGAAAAGGTTACCCAGGAAATTACCTCTGGCATGAATGAGATGGCTTCCGGCGCTGAACAGATCAACGTAGCGGTAAATCAGGTTAACGATATAAGCAACAAAAACCGCGAAGGCATTAACACCTTATTAAGGGAAGTTTCACGATTCAAAGTGGAATAGGTTTGTAAAAGTTAAGTAAACCACGAGCCGGCACTTTTGTTGGTTCGTGGTTTTTTTTTGGAGAAAATTTGAACGAATACCTCGCTGATAAATCAGAGTTGGCAAACTTTTATGGTGTTGACCCTATTATTGGTTTAACCAATGAAAAAATAACAGAAAATGCCGCCAAATACGGCGTTAATACCCTGCCCCGTTCAAAACCACTATCATTGTTTAGACGTATTTGGGATTCATTTACAGATCCAATGATCCTTTTACTGGTAATAGCCGCTGTTATAGCTTTATTTGTCAATATCGCAAATGCCGTAACAGGCGGCGATACTGATGTTTTAAAGGTAGCTGCCATTTTTGCGGCAATTGCCATTTCTGTAACAATCACCATCGTAATGGAAGGAAGAAGCGCCAAAGCTTTTGAAGCGCTTAACAGAATCAACGAGAATATTGTTGTAAAAGCGCAACGTAACGGTAATGCTGTTATGCTCAATCAACGTGATGTTATAACAGGCGATATCCTATTGCTTTTTATGGGAGATAAAATCCCTGCAGACGGACGGTTGCTGGAAAGCACAGAACTAACAGCAGATGAATCTTCGCTTACAGGAGAAAGCATCCCTGCAAAAAAAGACGCAAACTTTGTTATCACCAATGAAAAAACTCCGTTAGCGGAAAGACACAACATGCTTTACAGCGGAACTTTTTTAACAAATGGTTTTGGCAAACTCCTTGTTACAGCGGTTGGCGGTAACACTGAATTTGGCAAAATTGCCCGTGAGCTCGGCTGCGTACAAAAAACCACTACCCCGCTGCAGGAACGTCTTGGCAGAATGGGCAGGCTTATCGCAATTTTTGGTACTGTTGCAGCAATAGCGCTGTTTTTTTCCCAGCTCTTTTTTTTGGCGCAAAGCGGCAACATGTCATTAAAAAGCATCATGGATGTATTCCTTTTAAGCATTGTTCTTGTTGTAGCTGCCGTCCCGGAAGGTCTGCCTGCAATTGTCGCAATTTCGCTTTCTCTAAACATTATTAAGTTATCAAAACAAAATGCGCTTGTTAAAAAAATCGCCGCCTCGGAAACTGTAGGCTGCATAAACGTTATCTGCTCGGATAAAACAGGAACTTTAACAGAAAACAAAATGACAGTTAACGGTGAGATAAAAAATGAACTTGTTTTACAAAATATCTGTGTAAACAGTACGGCAGAAATCGGCAAAAACAACCTGTTTATCGGCAATCCAACAGAGTGCGCCCTTCTTGTTGCGGCAGGAAAATCCGGCTGGGATTATCAGGAACACAGAAAAAACGCAAAGTTTACACAGGTTTTTCCGTTTACATCAGAGAAAAAAAACATGACAACGGTTGTCCGTTATGGAGAAAACCAAATAATATTCAGCAAGGGAAGCCCGGAAAAAATATTCCAGTTATGCACAATAAACGAAAATGAACGTAAAAAAATCGAAGAGGAAATAACCGGGTGGCAAAAAAAAGCATACCGGATTATAGCGTTTGCACATAAACATATAACAAATAACAATGAAGATATTGAATGTGCCATGACGTTTGACGGTTTTGCAGCGATTTCCGATCCTTTACGCGCTGATGTACTTGACGCAATAAACCAGTGTAAGCTTGCAGGAGTTGGGGTAAAAATCCTTACAGGTGACAACATCATCACAGCGACTGCCATTGCAGAGGAACTCGGCTTATTAGGCAAGCCAGGCTTGCTTGACAAGGAGCGCATCGCTGTAGAAGCGCAGGAAATTGAAGAGCTCTGTGACGAGGAACTAACACAAAAGCTTTCTGCAATCACGGTAATTGCGCGCAGTACTCCTACAATTAAAAAACGCGTTGTAAACCTTCTAAAAAACCAGGGAAATGTTGTAGCCGTAACAGGAGACGGCATCAACGACGCGCCCGCTTTAAAAAACGCTGATGTAGGAATCGCAATGGGTATTTCCGGCACAGAAGTTTCCAAAGAGGCCAGCGACATTGTTTTGCTGGATGACGCTTTTTCTACAATCGTTAATGCTGTGCGTTGGGGGCGCGGGATTTACGATAACTTTAAACGCTTTATTTGTTTTCAGCTAACGGTAAATCTTGCTGCAGTGGCAACCGTATTGGTTTCCACCGCCATACTTGGCCTTCAGCCGCCATTAACTGCGCTTCAACTTTTATGGATCAACATAATAATGGACGGCCCTCCGGCGCTTACGCTTGGCCTTGAACCAATATACGGCGACATTATGAAAAGGCCTCCGGTTAAACGTAACGAAAACATTATTTCTTCGGCAATGTTTATACGCATTGGTATTACAGGTTTGTATATCTCGGTTGTGTCTGTACTTCAACACAAATTTGATTTTCTGGATGTAGGTGCGCAGTACGCGCAAACAGTCATTTTTACACTCTTTGCAATGTTTGCATTATTCAATGCGTTCAACTGCCGCGAATTATACACAACAACGATTTTCAAAAACTTTTTTAAAAACAAACTGATGCTTATTGTAACATTTTCGACAATTATTATTCAAATACTCCTAATCCAATTTGCAGGATCAGTTTTTGGCACAGTACCAATGCCGCTGGAAATCTGGGGCAGGATATTCGCAGCAGCTTTTAGCGTGATTGTATTGTCGGAATTGGTTAAGGTTATAGTCCGCTGTTCAAAACGCTGTTAACATTAACGCGGGTTTTTAGTATTATTTTTTAACACTTTTTTTATTAAATGATATATAATTGAGCTCATGGAAAACAAAAAACTAACAGAGGATACGGAAAATACAACGGAAAATGCAACAGACGAAAAATACCTTGTTTTTTCCATTCTGGGCCGGCGATTTGCATTTTTATCACGGTTTATAAGTGAAATTACCCTTTTTGAAACAGTATATCCCTTGCCGCTCATGCCGGCTTATGTACCTGGAATTATCAATCGTTATTCGATTCCCTATGCTTTATTTGACATAGGCCTTTTATTATTTAAAACCCCAAGCCCGCGTACAAAAGTACTGGTTTTAAAAGACGATATTGACCGGATTGCCCTGTTGATAGACGACATAATCGGTATTGTTGATATACCGCAGGAGGAATTGCTCGGCGTAGAAACATCTGCAGAACCGGGCGATAAAACAGAAGCGATTTCCGGCTCGTTCAACTGGGACGGCGGCGATGTGTTCGTTCTGGATATTCAGCGGATTTTATCTCAGATTGCAGGTGAGTTGTAACATGCGGACATTTCTGTGCAGTTTTGACAATTTTTCGGTGGCAATACCCATGCAATTTGTTTCTTCTTTGGCTCTTCACACAGAAGGTATTTACAATGAAGAGCATAACAACTATGTGTCTCTTTCACGGCTGCTAAATTTATCATCAGAGAATATCCGGCACAATATAATTTTAAAGAATCCTGATACCGAAGATGACGATACGGCCCAAAACAAAACCATTTTATTTATTCCCAGAGTCGAATGTGAGACAGAAATTCCAGACGAAGAAATATTCCCCATTCCACAAAGCTTGAGCAAAACAAGTTTTTTTACTTTGTTCAGCGGCATTTTATTTGATTCCAAAGGCGCTTTGGTTCTCTTATTAAACGCCGAACAATTAATTCAAATTCCACAAACAGGAAAAACACCATGATAAAAGTATTAATCGTAGACGACAGCTCGCTGGTACGTTCAATCATTAAAGATTTTTTGGAAAGCGACAGTTCCTTTCAGGTTATTGGCGAAGCGGAAAATGGTCAGGAGGGGGTAAATCTGGCGCAGCAGCTTAATCCCGATCTTATCACCATGGATATAGAAATGCCTGTGATGAATGGGCTGCAAGCTATCGCCGAGATAAAAAAAACCATGACAACTGCCATTGTTGTTATAAGTACCCATGACACGGCAAAGATGGCGTACGATGCCACAGTTAAGGGAGCGCATGAATTTTACGCCAAAGATATTTTTACTTCGCAAATGAGCGCACAAAAACGCGATCAAATACTTGACACCCTTAAACACATAACAAGTAAAAAAAGAAAAATTCCTGTACATCAGGATAAAGTTCAAACACTGCAGGCTGCTTCGCAGCAGATCAAAGCTGTCGTAATTGCCTCATCTACGGGAGGGCCGCAAGCACTGAGTCAATTATGTGTAGGTCTTCCAGAAGAATTCCCTGTTCCTATTATACTTGTGCAGCACAATATTTCGGGGTTCGATTTGGGGTTTGTACAATGGCTTAACCAACAAACGCAGCTTAATGTTTGTATTGCAAAGGAACAGGTTATTCCCGTTAAAGGAAACTTTTATGTTGCGCCTACCGATAAACATTTGGTGGTAGATAAAACAGGTTTTTTACTGGATGACAGCGAGCCAATTAACAGCCAAAAACCCGCAGCCGATTTGTTATTCAAAAGCGCTTGCGAGCTATACGGAGAAGCTCTGGTGTCGGTAGTGCTCACGGGTATGGGCTGCGACGGCGCCGATGGAAGCCGTTATGTCAAAGAGGCCGGCGGAATAACCATTGCCCAAGACGAAGCGTCATCAGTAATTTACGGTATGCCTCAGGCGGCCTTTGAAACCGGTTGTATCGATATGGTTCTGTCTCTGGAGCTTATCGCACCACAGCTGGTATCCCTTACAAAAGGATGTAAATAAATATGAACTGCGATGAATTAAAAACAGAAATACCCGCAGAGGTGCTTTCAAGCCCTGCGCTTTTATTTCTCTATCATCGCATTGAACAAATACTTGGCATTAAAACAACCGGCGATGCCATAATCAAACTGAATGAACACCTGGAAAAAATCTGCGGAGCTTCTTTTATAGAAAACCCTGCAGCTTTTGAAAAAGCTCTTACTTCCCGTGAGCAGATTTTTGATATCTCTAAAACGGTGACCATTAACGAGACTTACTTTTTTAGAGAGGGGGTACATTTTAATCTACTTGCCAGCCTTTTGCCCCAACTGATCAAATTAAAGCGCCCCATACAAATCTGTTCCGCAGCAACTTCCATCGGCTGCGAAGCTTACAGTATTGCCATGCTGCTTGATTATCATGCAAAAAAAGGGCCAGCCTTTGATTTTGCGATAGACGCTTTTGACATCAACGCGGATGTAATTGAAACAGCTAAAAATGCGCGATACACCGCAAATACACTTCGTGCAGACGGCGCCGAATGGAAACATATCATGGATTCATACCTTATTCCCGATGGAGATCAATATCTTGTTTCGCAGGACATCCGCTCAAGGGTTCGCTTTTTTCCTTTAAACATAATGCGCGGCCTTGATAAAAAGTATGATATTATTTTTTTTAGAAATGCCCTGATTTATTTTACATCAAAAAACCGGCTTATTGTTCTGGATGATCTTGCCGGTTCCCTTTTTGATAACGGACTGCTTTTTTTGGGTGTTTCAGAAACATCTACGGTAAAACATCCGCTTCTTGAAAGCCGCTATTTATCAGGTGTTTTTTACTTTCAGAAAACCAATCTACAGGGAACATCAATGGCTTTGGAACAAAAACAAATTGACGAGTATTCCGTTAAAGCTGCACAACCTAAATCGTATCCGCCAAAATCGTTTCTTACGAAACCGTTTCTGCCGAAATCGTTTCTTACGAAACGGACGGAACTTCCAATTAATTGCAGGGAAATAAAAGCGATTTTCGATATTGAAGAAGGGCAGCCTAACGCAAAGAAAATTTTGGAGAATATCGCAGATACGCAATCCGGTCTTGATTCCCCTCCCATTTCAGGCTCTGATCTGGCTGCTGCCGCGGCGTATTTTTTGAGTGCCGGTGATTTTAATTCCGCTGATTTGGCTTTACTCTATTTGGAAAAAACCAACGCATGCGCACATGTCCTGTTTTTACGCGGGGAGTATCATCTCTTGCGGGGCAGTATGGACAAAGCAAAAGATTGTTTTGAAAATGCCGCAGGAAAAGACAGGGCATTTTGGCCGGCATTTTATCGAATAGCTTCTTCCGCTGCCGAAGAAAACCCGGCCAGGTATGAATACAAAATCAAAAAGGCTTCTGAAAGTATTCAACAGGGCAGGGATTTTCATTATGAATGTTTTATGGGCGGCTTTTCGCCAGATTATTTTGAACGAATTTTAACAAAAAAACTTTCGACTACAAGATTCAAGGAGTATGTATGAAAATAAAATTACATCAATCACTTAAATTCCAGTTTATCGTATTTTTTTCTGTTTCTATTGTCGCTCTGGTTCTCATAACGGCTATACTGGGGATGAGACAATTATCAAAGGCAGTAGAAGAAACTTTTGCTCTGCAGGGCATTTATATAGTGGAAAGAGCTGCCTCTCTCATTGACGGTGATTCTTTTGAAGCTCTGTCCAAATCGCTGGATGCTGATGACCCTTTTTATGAAGAAACCAGACTTGAAC